>NZ_JANPEO010000071.1:0-4847 GCF_031422975.1 Nocardioides sp.
CCGCGTCCGCGCCCTCGCCCGCGCCCTCGCCGAAAGTCGCCGTCGTCCCCCGGCCGGCCAAGAACGGTTGCCACCGGCTCAGCTACGCCCAGGCCGTCGCCCCGGTCGTCGGCGGCACCGAGGTCGCGTGCAGGAAGCCGCACACCTCGCAGACCTACAAGATCGGCCGACTCTCGCTCGTCTCGTCAGGCCATCTGATGGCAGTCGACTCGCCATCGGTGCAGGCGGCCGTCGCCTCGTCGTGCACGACGCTGCTGCGCGCCCACGTCGGCGGCTCCCCCGAGGACCTGCGGCTGAGCATGGTGCAGGCCGTGTGGTTCACGCCGTCGGTCGAGGAGGCCGCGGCGGGCGCGGACTGGTTCCGGTGCGACGTCGTCGCCCTCGCCACGCCCGGGCGGCTCGCGGCCCTGCCCCGCTCCACCGAGGGCCTCGTCGGCGCCTCGGACCGCTTCGCGATGTGCGGTACGACGTCACCCTCCGCTGCGTCGTTCCGACGGGTGCCCTGCTCGGCGGCACATTCGTGGGTGGCCACCTCGACGGTGGCACTGTCCGCGAAGTCCTACCCGTCCGCAACGGCCAGCAGCACGCAGATGGAGTCGGCCTGCCGCTCTGCCGCTCGGAACCGCGCCGCGGACCCGCTCGACTTCACCTGGTCCGAGGAGCGGCCGTCGAAGGACCAGTGGGACGCCGGCCGGCGTTACGGGATCTGCTGGGCCCCCGCCTGAATGCCGAGTCGGCGCGAACACCCCGCCCAGTCGGCGCAAACTCGCGTGCGGCCCGCCGTTCACGCCGACTCGGCATGCGGTTCACGCCGACTCGGCCCGTCAGAAGCCGAGCTTGCGCAGCTGACGCGGGTCGCGCTGCCAGTCCTTGGCGATCTTGATGTGGAGGTCGAGGTAGACCGGGGTGCCGAGCAGTGCCTCGATCTGCAGCCTGGCGGCGGTGCCGACCTCGCGGAGGCGCGCCCCCTTGTGGCCGATCATGATCCCCTTCTGGGAGTCGCGTTCGACATAGAGGTTGGCGTAGATGTCGAGGAGCGGCTTGTCGGTGTCGCGGCCCTCGCGCAGACCCATCTCCTCCACCACGACGGCAATGGAGTGCGGGAGCTCGTCGCGCACTCCCTCGAGCGCGGCTTCGCGGATCAGCTCGGCGACGATCGCCTCCTCGGGCGCGTCACTGAGGTCACCGTCGGGATAGAGCTGGGGTCCCTCGGGCAGCAGCCCGACCAGCACGTCGGCGAGCAGCGCCACCTGGTCACCCGACTGCGCCGAGACCGGCACGATCTCGGCCCACTCGATGCCCGAGTCGGCACCGAGCGTCTGGATGTCCAGCAGGTGCTGACCGATCTGCTCGGGGGTGGCGAGGTCGGTCTTGGTGGCGATCGCGACCTTGATGGTGCGCTTGACCTTCGCCATCTCCTTGACGATGAAGCGGTCCCCGGGACCGACCTTCTCGTTGGCAGGCAGACAGACCGCGACGACGTCGACCTCGGCCAGCGTCGTCTTCACCAGGTCGTTGAGCCGCTCGCCGAGCAACGTGCGCGGCCGGTGCAGTCCGGGGGTGTCGACGAGGATCAGCTGGGCATCGGGCCGGTGCACGATGCCGCGGACGACCGTACGGGTGGTCTGCGGCTTGGAGCTGGTGATGACCACCTTGCTGCCGACCAGTGCGTTGGTGAGCGTGGACTTGCCGGCGTTGGGCCGTCCGACGAAGCTCGCGAAGCCACTGCGGAACCCGTCGGGGCGGGCCCCGTGGGCCGGGCCAGCCGGGGCAACCCCGCTGACGTCGAAGTCCTGGTCGTGCTCGTTGCTCATGCGTTGCCCATCGTCTAGTGCTGCTCCTGCGCTGCGTCGTAGTCGGCCCAGATCTGGTCGTCACTCTTCCCTGCCGCCTTGCCGGCGCGCCAGATGGGTCCCGGATCGACCGCACGCGGCTGCCGCAGCTGGCCACCGCCGCGCCAGTAGCCCATGACGTCGTATGCCGACGACGGCAGCTGTCGCTCCCGCATCAGGTGCTTGCGGATCGCCCGCATCTGGGCGGACTCGCCGGCCATCCAGAAGTATCCGGACCCGGCAGGCCAGTCCATCGAGGTGACGATCTGCGAGGTGGCGCTCTCCACGCCCGGCGGTGGCGTCGACCAGCTGACGTCGCCCTCGACGTAGGCACGAATCGGCTCGTCGGGTGTCTCCACCCAGGCAGTGACCGGCACGGAGACCGTCTCCATGATGCGCGCCACCGCGGGCAGCGCGGTGAGGTCGCCCACCAGCAGCAGCCACGCCGCGTCAGCGGGCATCGTGAACGACCCCTTCGGCTCGCTCACCGACACCTCCTCGCCGACGCAGTCCGTCGAGGCCCACTCGGTGACCAGCCCGTGCTCGTGCACGACGATGTCGAGCGTCAGCTCGGCCCCGTCCCACGACCGCACGGTGTAGTAGCGCGTCTGGAACTGGCCCGGGATGGTCAGTGCCACCCATTCGTCGGGGATGCTCGTCGAGGTGAAGTCAGCGAGCCCGGAGCCGCCGAGCACCAGTCGCACGAACTGTGACGAGAGCTGCTCCCGCCGCACGACCTGCGCCTGGAACTGTCTTGCTCGGGTGCTCACCGGGCAAGGCTACCGGCGCGGCCGGGGACTACGCCGTCCAGTCGGGGCGCAGGGGAAAGGGCGCCGGCCCGTCCTCGTCGGCCCGGGTCGCGAGCACGTGGTGCAGCTCGACCTCACCTCTCTCGAAGCCGATCCGGGACCCGGCCATGTAGAGCCCCCACACCCGCGCCGTGCTCTCCCCCACCTCGGCCACGCACTCGTCCCAGTTGGCCTCGAGGTTGCGACACCAGTGGGCGAGAGTCAGCGCGTAGTGCTGGCGCAGGTTCTCCGAGTGCTCCACCTCCAGGCCCACGTCCTGAGCCGCGCGGATGATGCTGCCCGAGCCGATCAGCTCGCCGTCGGGGAAGACGTAGCGATCGATGAAGGCGCCCGTCTCCTGCTTGCGGTTGTGCGAGCGGGTGATGCAGTGGTTGAGCAGTCGGCCGCCGGGTCGCAACCGGTCGCGCAGGTGCGCGAAGTACGCCGCGTGGTTGCGGACGCCGATGTGCTCGGTCAGCCCGATCGAGCTGACGGCGTCGAACCCGGTCTCGAGCACGTCGCGGTAGTCGAGGTGGCGCACCTCGGCGAGGTCACCGAGTCCCGCGCGGTCGATCGCCTTCTTGGCCCACTCGGCCTGCTGCAACGACAATGTGACGCCGAGCGACCGGACGCCGTACTCCCGGGCGGCGTGCTGCACCATGCCGCCCCAGCCGCAGCCCACGTCGAGCAGCCGCTGGCCGGGCTCGAGCGCGAGCTTGCGGCAGATGAGGTCGAACTTCGCGGCCTGCGCCTCCTCGAGCGCGACGTCGGCCCGCTCGTAGACGGCACAGGTGTAGGCCATCGACGGGCCGAGCACGAGCTCGTAGAAGCGGTTGGAAACGTCGTAGTGGCGCGCGATCACCCCCGCGTCCCGCGCCATCGAGTGACGCATCCCCTCGACCGCGCGACGCCAGCGGGGCAGGTGTTCCTGGGGCGGTGGTGGCGGCGGCCGCAACAGGCCCAGCCCGAGTCCGCGAACGATCGAGAGCGCTTCTGCCGGCGGCGGCACCCGGAACTCCATGTGGTCCTTGAGCAGCACCAGAGCGTCGTACGGGTCGCCGGGGTGGACGCCGGACAGGTCGAGGTCGCCCATGACGTAGGCGCGCACCATCCCGAGGTCGCCCGGTGCCGTCAGCAGGTAGGCCAGCCCACGCTGGTTGCGCAGGTGGAGTCCGATGGCCGCGTCGCGGGGGCCGGTCTCGCTGCCGTCGTACGCCGTGAAGTGCACGGGCATCCCGCCGCGTATCAACGTCGCAAAGGCGTCTCCGATGCTCACGTTCATGCTCATCCGCGCTGCACCACCTTCTCGTAGAGACCGGTCAGCCGGTCGTCGGGGTCGTACCGCTTCTTCACCGCCGCGAGGTTGGCGCCGTCGTAGAGCGCGTCGAACGTGTCCCGGTCGTAGAACGCCTCGGAGTACAGCGACTTGTGGCCGCCCAGGTCCTGCACCTTCGCCTCGACAGCGCGGTTGCGCGGAGAGTGCCGCGCCTCGGGCCCGACCGCGACGTTGCCCCAGAATCCGACGTTGACGTAGGTCTGCCCAGCGGCCAGCGGGTAGGACGGCCACGGTCGGGCCGAGTTGGTGCGACGCAGTCGCAGCGGGCACAGCCACACCGGGCGCATGCCGATCTCGGCGTCGAACCACGCCAGGAACTCGGGCAGCCGTTCGACCGGGACCTCGACGTCCTGGACGACCCGCTCGCCCTGCGGGCGGCCGGCGCGCCGGTCGAGTCGGTCGCCGATCGACCACCGACGAGCGAGCGCGACCAGCTTCCAGTAGACGTCGGAGCGACGCAGGCGCCGGGGCCAGATGCGGCGAACGACGGGGTGCTGGGCACCGAAGGCGCGCGAGCACCAGAACCAGTCGGTGTCCCACCGCCACAGGTAGTCGAGCATGCTCAGCCGGTCGGTCGGCCGTTGCTGGATCGAGCGGTAGTAGACCTGCTGCCCGCCGTAGTCGCTGGTCGGCCCGCGCTCGGTGGTCCAGCGGGCCAACGTCAGGTAGGCCTCGTCGGGGGTGAACACGACGCCGTCGAGCCCGTCGACACGCTCGCCCTCCCACTCACCGGTCTCCACGATCGTCGCGATCGCCGCCGGGAGGTCGCTCAGCTCACCGAAGCGCACGTGCCGGATCGCGACGTACGGCGACACGCGCTCGAGCTCGATCCGCAGCCGGGTCGCGTAGCCGAGGGAGCCGTAGGAGTTCGCGAAGGAGTCGAACAGGTCG
>NZ_JANPEO010000072.1:0-5093 GCF_031422975.1 Nocardioides sp.
CCTGGAGGGCCTGGTCGCCGCGCCGTCCCTGGGCGATGCCGAACTCGACCTTGGCTCCGGCCTTGAGCGTCGTGGTGCCCTCGGGCAGCGCGTCGGAGTGGACGTAGACGTCCGGCCCGTCCTCCTGCGACAGGAAGCCGAAGCCCTTGTCGACGTCGAACCACTTCACCTTGCCACTGGGCACGGTCTGACCTCTTCTTCTGACGTTGGTCGCGACGGTGGTCGCGAGTGCGGGCAAACTCTAGGCCGAGCCCACAACCGGCCGCCAACCGATTGACCTCAGTCCTGGCTGAGGGCCTCGTTGAGGGAGCCCGAGCGGAAGCCGCGGGGGTCGAGATCGGCGACGTCGAAGCCGACCGCGAGGACGGCGTCGAGGACGCGTCGGCGTACGACGCCGTCCGCCAGCGGGCCGTCGAGCAACCCTGCGTCGACCTCGATCGAGGCCCGCTCCCCCAGGTCGCGCACGCGCAGGTCTCGGGCGTCGAGGCCGGCCTTGGCCAACGCAGCCCGCACTCCTGCCTCGGCCCGCTCGACGCGCGCGAGGCGGTGGGGCGTCACCTCGATGCCGTAGGCGACCCGGGACGAGAGGCAGGCCGCCGCGGGCTTGTCCCACGTCGGCAGGCCCCAGCGACGGGAGGCGCGGCGGACGTCCTCCTTGGTCAACCCGGCATCGAGCAGCGGCGTGACCGCGCCCCGCTCGGCGGCCGCGCGGATGCCGGGTCGGAACCCGGCAACCGCGTCGTCGGCATTGGTGCCGGTGGCGACCTGGGCGATGCCACGCACGCTGGCGAGCGGACCGAGGGTCTCGATAAGCTCGGCCTTGCAGAAGTAGCAGCGCTCGCCCGAGTTGGCGCGATAGCCCTCGCGGTCCATCTCGTGGGTGCGCGGGGTGAGCACCTCGACGCCGAGCGAGGTCGCGAAGTCCCGCGCCGGGTTGCGCTCGATGGCCGGCAGCGAGTCGGAGTAGCCGGTGCCGGCGACGACGCGGTCCGGCCCGAGCGTGCGTACGGCGGCCGCCAGCAGCAGCGAGCTGTCGGCGCCACCGCTGAAGGCGACCAGCACGGAGCCGAGCCCGAGCAGTCGCTCCTCCAGGGCCGCCAGCCGCAGGTCGAGGACGTGCTCGTCGAGCCAGGCCGGGAAGTCGTCGAGGGTGTCGAGCACGACGTGGGTACCGGCCGCGAGCAGCTCCTCGCGGGTGCAGCCGCCGGTGAGCACCGAGACACTGACGACCCCGGCCGCCCGGGCACCTTCCACGTCGTGGATGTGGTCACCCACGTAGACCGAGGCGCCCTCCCTGATCAGCGCTGCGGCCTTGCCGACGCCCCAGACCGTGCCCTCGAGGTGGTCGACGTCGAGCCCGAGGTGGTCGACGTGCAGCTGCGCGTTCCGCGCGAACTTGCCGGTCACGACCACGGTGCGACCGCCGTGGCGGCGCACGGCGGCGAGGGCCTCGTGAGCGCCGGCAAGCACCGGCACCGGGGTGATCGAATGGTCGACGTAGAGCTCACGGAAGCGGTCGATGGCGGGGCCGATCGCCTCCGGAGCGAGATGCGGAGCGAGCATCAGATCGAGCGGCGGGCCGAGGTTCGAGATGAGGCTCCCCACCGGAAAGGCCACCCCGAGCTCGGCGCCGAGCGCCTCGAGCGTCGCCGCGAATCCCGGCACGGTGTCGATCAGGGTCATGTCCAGGTCGAACCCCACCACGACTGAGGGGGCGGGCGGCGACATGGGGCCAGCGTAGGTCCCCGGTGAGTGCGCCTTTGATTCCCCCCGCGCCGGCTGACACCATGGAGGGTTCCGCGACACAATGGAACGCTCTGACCTGCGACAACGACCCGAGGACCGAGGTGGCATCGATCGTGACGACGCATCGAGCGCTGACTCGAGCGGCGCGCCTGCTGCTGACGGGCGTCGTCGCCGTAGTCGCCCTGACCACGGCCCCCGGCCACGCCGCCGACGACGGTGCGACGAGCCTGCACCTCGTGACCCTCACCGGGTCCGGCACCTCCTCCACCTCGAGCGGCGCCGGCACCCAGGCCGAGGTCGCCGCCCTTCTCGCCCGCCAGGACGCCGTCCTGGCCAGCATCGACTCCCCCGAGACGACCTACCGCTGGACCACGGCGCTCAACGGATTCGCCGTCGAGCTCACCGCCGACCAGGTGTCCGCCCTCGAGGCCAACGGTGCTGTGGAGAGCGTCGAGGCCAACTCGGTGCGACCGATGGCCGGCCGGATCACGTCCACCGGCGCCCAGGCCGCGCAGCTGGCCCGGCCCCGCGGGGACACCGGCCGGGGTGGCTCCGGGGTCGTCATCGGCTTCGTCGACTCCGGCCTCGCGCCCGGCTCACCGTTGTTCGCCGATGTGCCTGGCCTGGACAGCAGCCCGGCGGACTATGCGGGTGAGTGCACGACCGGCGAGGGCTGGCCCGCCTCGGCGTGCAACCGCAAGGTCGTCGGCGCCGGGTGGTGGGTGGCCGGCTTCGGCGCCGACCGCATCCGCTCCTCCGAGCGCCTCTCGCCCCTCGACGCGGTCGGCCATGGCACGCAGGTCGCCTCGGTGGCGGCCGGCAACTCCGACGTCTCGGTCCGGATGAACGGCCGCACCATGGGCAACTTCGGCGGCGTCGCACCCCGCGCCCGGGTCGCGCCCTACAAGGCCTGCTGGGCGGCCCCCGACCCCGCCGACGACGGCTGCGCGACGGCCGACCTCGTCTCCGCGATCGACCGCGCGACCGCGGACGGTGTGGACGTCCTCAACGTCGCCGTGGCCGGGCCCTCGTCGATCGACACGGTCGAGCGGGCCCTGCTGGGTGCTGCCGAGGCCGACATCGTCGTGATCGGCGCCGCCGGCAACGCGGGGCGTTCGGCCGTCGCCGGCCACTCCTCTCCGTGGGTCACCACGGTCGGCGCCACCCGTGGCAGCACGTTGCGCGGCCAGGTCTCGGTGGTGCGCGGTCCCCGGCTCAGCGGTGCCAGCCGCTCTCGCCGGGCCCTGGGACCGCTCCGCCTCGTGCTCGGCGCCGACGTCGCCGCCGCCGGCGCCCGACCCGGCGAGGCCCGCCAGTGTCGACCCGGCTCGCGGCACGCGAGCGGGGTCGCCGACCGAGCCGTGGTGTGCGTGGGCGGCGGCATCGGCCGAGTCGACAAGTCCCAGGCCGTCGCGCAGGCCGACGGGGTCGCGATGGTGCTGGTCAACGACCGGCCGGGCGCCGTCACCGACGACTTCCACAGTGTCCCGACGGTCCAGCTGAGCGAGCGCGACGGCCGGCGGCTCATCGGCTGGGCCGGTCGTCACCGGCGCACCGTGGTCCGCATCGCCGGCATCGACCCCGCGCGCACTGCCGCACGGGCCGCCGGCTGGTCGGCTTCCGGCGACTCGCGGTCCACGCTCCTCAAGCCGGACGTCGTCGCTCTCGGGGAGGGCGTGCTCGGCGCCGTACCCGGCTCGTGGGCGTTGTTCTCCGGTACCTCAGCGGCAACGGCACGCGTCAGCGGTCTCGCCGCTCTGCTGCGCGCCGAGCACCACTGGTCGGCGCCGGTGGTCCGGTCCGTGCTCACCACTACCGCGCGACCGCTCGCCGGTGCTGCGACCCTGACGCAAGGGGCCGGGCAGGTGGGCGACCTGCGGAGGCCGGGGCTGGCCCTCGACGTACGCACCGCCGACTACCGACGGGCCCTGGACGGCCTGTCGTGGCGCGACCTGAACGTCTCCTCGCTCGTGATGCGAGGTGGTGGTACGGCGACCCGGAGGGTCACCAATCTCGGGTCCCGCGCGGAGTACTTCTCCGCCCACGCAGTCGGCTTCGCTCGACACCGGGTCACGACGACGCCGCTCGCGCTGCGGCTCGCGCCGGGTGAGACGGCCACGGTCCGCATCATCGTGACCGGTCCGGCCGGCCCCACCAGGCTCGACGACGGGTGGATCGTCTGGCGTGGCGCACGCGGCTCCCTGACTCGCGTCCCGGTCGCGATCACTCGCTAGGCGCCGCTCAGGCCTCGCGGCGTACGGACATCTGCCGGTCGCCGAAGGAGACGGTGTCGCCGTCGAGAAGAGTGGCGGGCTTCCCCGCCGTCAGCGGTCGCGAGACGCCCTGCCGGATCAGCAGCGACCCGTTGGTCGAGCCGCGGTCCATGACGACGAGGACACCGTCGGGCGCGGGGCCGAACTGGGCATGGGTCTTGGAGACGGACATGTCGGCCGAGATCAGGGGAACGAGGTGGTGCACCTGTTCCCCGGACCGTGGCTCGGGCCGGCGACCGACCAGGGCCAGTCCCTCGACGACGAACGTCTCGCCGTTGTCGAAGGTCACCCGCCACCGCGGGCCGGAGGGCGGCGCTCCCGGCACCGACCTGACGGCGGTCCGGCCGTCGTCGTCCGGCGGACGCGTCGGCCCGGCACTGGGCTGGACGACAGGCAGACCGCTCGCAGGACGCGGTGCCGGTGGTACCGGTGGTGCCGGTGCCGGTGGTGCCTGCTCCGGGACCGGCGTGCGGCGCGTCGACTGCTCCGGGTTGACCCGGCGCGGCGGTGCCGGCGGCTCGACCGGCGGCGCCGGGATCAACCGCATCGCGGTCAGGTTGACGACGTGTCGTGGGCCGTCGTCCACCTCCTCGACCTCGGGATCGACAGGCCGCACGTCCACGACGACCGAGTGAGCGAGGTGGTCGTGCCAGCCGCGCCGCTGCCGGCCGCTGTCCTCGACGGCAGTCCAGGCCAGGGTCGCAAGACCGAGCGCGAAGGTCGGGACCGACGCCAGCGCCAGCACCGCTGATCGCACCAGCGACCTGCCGACGCCGATGGGGGTGCCGGTGCCGTGGTGGACCACCCGCAGCCCGACCATCGCCTTGCCCGGGGTGTTGCCGTTGATGCCGACCACGACGGCGAGGACGAGCCACCCGAGCACCATGACTCCGGCGCCCACGGCCAGCGCCCACCACAGGTCGTCGAGGACGAACCAGGCACCGAGGCCCGCCGCCGCCACCACGGTCCAGCCGATCAGCCGATCGATGAAGAACGCGTAGAAGCGGCGTTCGAGCTCGGGGATGGGGTAGGTCGCGGCTGCCCGCTGCTCGGTCACGGTCGGTCCCGGCGCAC
>NZ_JANPEO010000073.1:0-11436 GCF_031422975.1 Nocardioides sp.
CGACGAGACCGTCGCCCGGGGCGAGCAGGGCCAGCGTCGCGTCGGCCGAGAGGCCCACGATGAACGCGTTGGCGATGGTTTCGATGCCGGGCTTCTCCTTGAGCGGGATCCAGAACACGAGCACCACGAAGCTGAAGAGCACCACGGCCTGGCCGAGCGTGATCGGCACGTGCCTGATGAAACCGGAGTGCAGCACGTCCCACGGCGCGAGGCCGAGCGCGCCGCGCACCATGAGCGCCAGCGAGACGCCGTACAGGACAAGACCGATGAGCAGCTGCGGCACCCGTCGACCCAGGCGGCCGGCGCGAAGCTGGGCGATCGGGCCGAGGTCGACGAGGGCGGTGGGCGCTCGCACGCCTGCGGTGCCGGTGCTGATGCTCATGCGCCCAGTCTCCACCAGATTGGCCTTCTCATCGATAGCCAATCATGAGACAGTGGCCTGCATGAGCCGCACCATCAGCGCCGCTCGCGTGGCCACCCTCGTCGGCAACCTCACCGGCGTCGAACGACCGCTCTACCTCGAGCTGGCCGAGGGCCTGCGCCTGCTCATCGGCGAGGGGCGCATCCCGGCGGCAACGCGGCTGCCGAGCGAGCGCGAGCTCACCACGGCTCTCGGCGTCAGCCGCACGACGGTGACGCGGGCCTACGCCGAGCTGCGAGATCGGGAGTACGCCGAGTCGCGGCGCGGCTCCGGCACCGTGACCCGGCTGCCGCTGCGGGCGCAGTCGGTGACCGACCGCATCTTCGCCCCGTGGTCGCAGGACCCCGACGTCATCGACCTCAACTGCGCAGCCCCGAGCGCACCGGCAGGCGTCGCCGCCGCCTACGAGGCGGCCGTGGCCGAGCTGCCGCCCTATCTCTCCAGCCACGGTTACTACCCGGCCGGCCTGACCCGGTTGCGCGAGGTGCTCGCCGAGACCTATGCCGAGCGTGGACTGCCCACGACCCCCGAGCAGATCATGGTCACCAGCGGTGCCCTGGCGGGTGCTGCCGTGGTCGCCCAGGCCCGGTCGGCGCCCGGCGACCGGGTGGTCGTCGAGGATCCGGTCTATCCCAACGCGACCCAGGCACTCGGCCACCGCAGCGCCCGCCTGGTGCCGGCCCCGGTGGATCCCGACGGCTGGGACCTCGCCGCGACGGCCGCGATCGTGCGCCAGGCGGCGCCGCGCCTCGCCTACCTGATCCCGGACTTCCAGAACCCGACGGGCCTGGTGATGAGCGACGCGCAGCGTGCCGAGTACGCCGCCGCGCTGAAACGCGCCCGGGTGATCCCGGTCGTGGACGAGGCACATCAGCCGCTGGCGCTCGACGGTCAGGCGATGCCGTCCCCGTTCGCCACCCACTCCCCCGAAACCATCACGATCGGCAGCGCCAGCAAGCAGTTCTGGGGCGGCCTGCGGCTGGGCTGGCTGCGAGTGCCCGCACCGATGATGCCGGCGCTGCTCCAGGCCCGGATGAGCCTCGACCTCGGCGCTCCGCTGCTCGAGCAGCTCGCGCTGGTCCACCTCGTCGAGAACAGGCATGCGGTGTGGGCGGCCAACCGCGAGCGACTCGGCCGGCAACGCGACGTGCTCCTCGACGCTCTCGACCGGCAACTGCCCGACTGGTCCTTCCACCGGCCCTCGGGTGGCCTCGCGGTGTGGTGCCGGCTCCCCCAGCCCCGCGCGAGCGCGCTCGTGGCCGAGGCCGAGAGGCTCGGCGTGATCGCCGCCGCCGGTCGTGTCTTCGCCGTCGAGGGCGGGCTCGAGCACTTCGTCCGACTGCCCTGGACCCGGCCCGCCGAGGAGCTCGAGCTCGCCGTCACCCGGCTGGCGCAGGCGTGGGCGATCCCCGGTACGGCGGTCCGAGCGAGCTCGGACCGCCTCACCGTGGCGTAGTCGGGCCCGTCGTCAGACCAGGTCGGCGGCGCGCACCGAGACGGCGTTGATGGCCGTCTCGATCTCGGCCAGCGTCTCGGCCGGGATCGCGGAGTCGACGGAGAGGGCGACCAGCGCCTCGCCGCCCTTGTCCTGGCGCGAGACCTGCATGCCGGCGATGTTGACCCCGGCGTCGCCGAGGATCACGCCGACGGTGCCGACCATGCCGGGCCGGTCGGCATACGTGAAGAACGCCAGGTGGTCGGTCGGCTCGATGTCGATCTCGAAGCCGTTGACCTCGACGAGCCGTTCCTTCTGGCTGATGCCGACGAGCGTGCCGCTGACCGAGATCTGCGAACCGTCGGCGAGGGTGCCGCGGATCGTGATCAGGTTGCGGTGGTCGGGGCTCTCGCTGTCGGCCACGAGGCGGACGGCGGTGCCACGCTCGGCCGCGAGGAGCGGCGCGTTGACGTAGGAGACCTGGTCCTCGACCACACCGGTGAAGACGCCCTTGAGGGCAGCCAGCTCCAGCACCTTGACGTCGTACTCGGTGATCTCGCCACGCACCTCGACGTCGATCTGCTGGGCGACCTCGCCGGCCAACGCAGTGAAGACGCGGCCGAGCTTCTCGGTCAACGGGATGCCGGGACGGACCTCCTCGGCGATCACGCCACCTTGGACGTTCACCGCGTCGGGCACGAGCTCACCGGACAGGGCGAGGCGGACGGACTTGGCGACGGAGATGCCGGCCTTCTCCTGGGCCTCGTCGGTCGACGCGCCGAGGTGCGGGGTGGCGACGACGTTCTCCAGCTCGAACAGCGGGCTGTCGGTGCACGGCTCCTTGGCGAAGACGTCGAGGCCGGCGGCGGCGATCTGGCCGGTCTTGAGGGCGTCGTAGAGCGCGGCCTCGTCGACGATGCCACCACGGGCGGCGTTGACCAGCACGAGGGAGGACTTGGCCTTCGCGAGTTGCTCGGCGCCGATCAGGCCCACGGTCTCGGGGGTCTTGGGCAGGTGCACGCTCATGAAGTCGGCCTCGGCGAGGAGGGTGTCGAGGTCGACGAGACGGACGCCCATCTGCGCCGCGCGGCCGGCCTGGACGTAGGGGTCGAAGGCGATGACCTTCATGCCGAAGGCGCTCAGGCGCTGCGCGACGAGCACGCCGATGCGGCCGAGGCCGACGATGCCGACGGTCTTCTCGTAGAGCTCGATGCCGGTGTACTTCGAGCGCTTCCACTCGCCGTTCTTGAGCGCTGCGTGCGCAGGGCTGACGTGGCGCGCGGCAGCCAGCATCAGCGCCACGGCCAGCTCGGCCGCGGACACGATGTTGGACGTCGGCGCGTTGACGACCATGACGCCGGCCTGGGTGGAGGCCTTGACGTCGACGTTGTCGAGTCCGACGCCGGCCCGCGCGACGACCTTGAGCTTCTTGGCAGCGGCGAGCGCCTCGGCGTCGACCTTGGTGGCCGAGCGCACGAGGATGGCGTCGACGTCGACGATGGCAGCGAGCAGCTCGTCACGGTCGGCGCCGTTGCAGTGGCGGATCTCGAAGTCCGGGCCGAGTGCCTCGACGGTGGCGGGGCTCAGTTCTTCGGCGATGAGTACGACAGGCTTTGAAGTCACAGCGGAGTTCCTCGATGAAGGTGATCGATGAGGGCCTGCACGACGCTGTGCGCGGCCAGCCTACAAGGTGTCCGAGTCAGATCGCACAACCGTCCGGTCCGCAGGCATCGGCCCCGGCTTCGCTCCCGACGAGCATCTCCACGACCTGCTGCGACTCCGTCCACGCGCGCTGCAGCACCTCGGTGAACGTCTCGGCCGGCTGTGCGCCGGAGATGCCGAACTTGTTGTCCACCACGACGAACGGCACGCCGGTGGCGCCGAAGGCCTGCGCCTGCTCGATGTCGGCCCACACCTCGTCGGCATACTCGGTGCTGCCCAGCACGCGGTCGACGGCGGCCGCGTCGAGCCCGGCGGCGGTCACGATGGCGCGGAGCTCGTCGTGGTCGGCGACGTTGCGGGCGTCGACGAAGTAGGCCGCCAGCAGCGCCTCCTTCACCCGGCCCTGCACCTCCGGCCCGCCCTCGTGCAGCGCGAGGTGCAGCAGGCGGTGCGCGTCCATCGTGCCGACGCGCTTCGAGTCGTGATGGCGCCAGAGCATGCCTTCCTCGGCGGCGACGGCCTCGACGCGGTCGATCATGGTCCTGCCCGCGTCCGGTCCGCCGCCGTACTTGCGGCCCAGAGCGTCAGCGACGGTCTCCACCGGAGTCGTCGGCGCGCCGGGGTCGAGCTGGTAGGAGTGCCAGACGATCTCCACGTCGTCGGCATGCTCGAAGGTGCTCAGGGCCGTCTCGAGGCGGCGCTTGCCGATGAAGCACCACGGGCAGACCACGTCGGACCAGATGTCGATACGCATGTACGCCGCAACTCCTGCCGCAGCCGGGTTGTTCCCCCGACGCGCGTCCCTAGCGTCGCGCCCGGTGCGCCGCGGCCTTGACCCGGTTCTGGCAGCGAGTGGAGCAGAAGCGGCGGCCGCCGTTGCGCGACGTGTCCGTGTAGACCCGGTCGCACGGGTCGGCTGCACAGACGCCGAGCCGTCCGCCCCGGTCACTACCGAGCGCCAGCGCGAGGCCGGCCGCGAGGCCGCCGGCCCAGCCCTGGTGCACCGTCCGGTCGCGACCGTGGAAGTGCAGGTCCCAGCCACTCTCGGTGTGGATCAGCCGGGGACGGGCCTCGGTCTGCTCAAGCAGCCCGTTGACCAGTGCGGCGGCGTGATCGAGATCGCCAGCGTCAGTGGCCTCGAACACGGGCCGGATCCCGGCCGCGAGGGAGGCCAGGGCCCGGGCGGTGACGTGGGAGACCCGGGGCAGGTAGTCGTCACGTGAGATCGCGGCCACAACCGCACCGCGCAGCGCCTCCCCCTGCGGCTGCCCCACCGCGTCGGTGCCGTCATGTCCGGGCGTCGTCCCGTTCACGAGCTCGACGGCGGCATCGAGCAGGATCGAGACATGACTGTCGAACAACATTTGACCAGTGACTCCTGTCGCCGTACGGTCAACCCATGGTCACCGACGATAGCGGAAACACCAGTCACGCGTTGCCGGTGCCCGTTCGGGCCCTGATCGTGGCCCGGGCCGTCAACCGGATCGGCGCGTTCGCGCTCCCCTTCACGGCCGTGATCCTGGTCGAGGACTTCCACGCCTCCGTGACCACGGCGGGTGCGGTGGTCGCACTCTTCGGTCTCGCGTCCATCCCGTCGCGCCTGGTGGGCGGCGTGCTGGCCGACCGGTGGGGTCGCCGACCGACGATGCTGCTCGGACTGATCGGCTGCGCGATGGCGCAGCTCGCGTTTGCCGCGTCGCCGACCCTGCTGCTCGCCGCCGTCGCCGTCGCGCTGCTGGGTCTCGTCTTCGAGCTCTACGAGCCTCCGAGCCAGGCGATCATCGCCGACCTCTGCCCGCCCGAGCAGCGGCCACGGGCCTACTCCCTGCTCGGCACCGCGCTCGCCGTGGCCGGGGTGGCCGCCGGGCTCGTCGCGACCGTGCTCGGGTCGGTGGACCTGCGCTGGCTGCTGGTCGCCGACGCCGCGTCCTGCCTGGCGGCGGCCGCGCTGGTCCTCGCCGCGGTGCCGTCACTGCGGCCGTCGGCCGACACGTCGGCGGGCCCCGGCTCGCCGTGGCGGGACCGACGGCTGCTCGTGATGTGGCTGGCGGGCATCGGCTTCGCCACGCTCTACCTGGGCTCGATCGTGGCGCTGCCACTCACGCTCCTGGCCCGCGGCCTGCCCGCCAGCCACCTCGGCTGGCTGCTGTCCGTCTCCGCGGCGGTGATGGTGATCGGCCAGCGGCTCCTGCGTGACTGGGCGCCCACGCCGTTCCGGGCGATGACGATCGGGTACGTCGCCCTCGCGGCCGGCCTCGCGGTCGCGGGCCTCGCCACGAGCATGGCCGGGTTCGTGCTGGCCGTCGCCATCTGGAGCGTCGGCGACCTGCTGCTCCTCGGGCACCCGTTCGCCGTCGTCGCCGGCCTGGCGCCGGCCGGTGCGAGCGCGCGCTACCTCGCGGCCTTCGGCACCTGCTGGGGCGTCGCGGCCGTGATCGCACCCCTGGGCGGGACGCGGTTGCTGGCGATCGACCCGTCGTTGCCGTGGGTCTGCGCCGCGGCACTCTCGCTGGTGCTGGCCGCTGTGCAACCGCTCATCGGGCGCGCGGTCGGCTCAGGCGCCGGCGACCGCGTCGGCGACGGGGGTCTCACCCGACACGAGGTTCCACTGGGCGCCGATGCCGGCGCCTGAGTCGAGCAGCTCGGCGAGCACGGCGGCCACGTCGGCGCGCGGGATCTCGGCTCGGGCGACGTCCTGGCCCAGCTCGACCAGGCCGGTGCCGTCGTCGTCGGTCAGCATGCCGGGTCGGATGATCGTCCACTCGAGCCCGCTGTCGCGCAGCGCCGCGTCGGCGTCGCGCTTCGCCTCGACGTACGCACGCCAGACCGGGCTGGCATCGTCGGGTACGGGCACATCGACGTTGATGGCCGAGACCTGGACGAAGCGGCCGATGCCGGCCTGCTGTGCGCCCTGGATCGACTTCAGCGAGCCCTCGAGGTCGACCGTGCGCTTGCGCTCGATGTTGCCGTCCGGGCCCCCGCCGGCCAGGAAGACGACCGCGTCCGCGTCCTCGAAGGCAGCGGCGAAGTCACCGGCCGTGGCCTTCTCGATGTCGAGCAGCCGCACCGCGGCGCCCACCGCCTCGAGGCGGTTGCGATGGGACTCCGAGCGCACGAGTGCGACCGGGGTGTGCCCACGCGCCACCAGCAACGGGTGCAGCAGGCGGGCGATCTGGCCGTTTCCTCCGACGATGGCAAGAGTGCTCATGTGGTCACCTTGCCACGAGGACCGCGACCGGCGGAGTCAGAGCGCCTCCTGACGGGCGACGCTCGAGCGGCGGGCGACCAGGGTGACGAGGAAACCGATGACCAGCGCGGCCAGCACGCCGAGGTTGGCGAACGCCCAGGCGCCGTCGCGACCGCCGAGGCCGAGCGGACCGAGCAGGAAGCCCTGCCAGTTGTTCCACGAGGCGTCGTCGGAGAAGGTGTTGATCACGAGGCCCCAGCCGAAGATCGAGGCGCCGACCATGGTGCCGATCGAGACCCAGTCGAAGGCGCCGTACCTCCCCCGGGCGTCGAAGAGCGCCTCGTCGTCGTAGTCGCGCCTGCGCAGCACCAGGTCGGAGATCATGATCCCCGCCCATGCCGCGAGCGGGACGCCGAGGGTGATCAGGAAGCTCTGGAACGGGTTGATGAAGTTGTCGGCGAAGAAGACGACGTAGATCGTGCCCAGGGTGAGGAGGACGCCGTCGATGCCGGCCGCCTGCGGGCGCTTGAGCCTCACGCCCAGCGAGAGCAGCGTCAGCCCCGAGGAGTAGATGCCGAGCACGGCCCCGCTGACCAGCGACAGGATCGCGGCGAGCAGGAACGGCACGAGTGCCCAGGTCGGCAGCAGTGTCGCGAGCGTGCCGATCGGGTCACCCGCGACGCCGTCGAGGATCTCCGTCGACGAGCCGGCCAGCGCCAGCCCGAAGACCACCAGGACGACGGGCGCGAGCGCGCCACCGAAGGTGTTCCACGCGACGATCGAGGGTCCGGACGCGGTGCGCTTCTGGTAGCGCGACCAGTCGGCGGCGATGTTGATCCAGCCGAGGCCGAAGCCGGTCATCACCATCACGAACGCCCCGATCACCGACTGGGTCGAGCCTGCCGGGATGTCCTGCACCGCCGACCAGTCGATGTCGTCGAGCGTGAGGGCCATGTAGAGCACGGTGACGATGCCGGTGATCCACGTCAGCACCGACTGCATCTTCATGATGATGTGGTAGCCCGCGACGCTCGCCGAGACGATGAGCGCGGCCACCACGAGGGCGGCCACGATCTTGGTGCTGGTGCCGCCGCCCCAGCCGAGCCGGGTGAAGATCGTCGAGGTCGCCAGCACGGCCAGGATCGCGAGGAACGTCTCCCAGCCGATCGAGACCAGCCAGGACAGGACGCCCGGCATCTTCTGTCCCTGGACGCCGAAGGCCGCCCGGCTCAGGATCATCGTCGGCGCCGAACCGCGCTTGCCGGCGATCGCGATCACGCCGCAGAGGGCGAACGAGATCACGATGCCGAGCACGGACACCAGCACGCCCTGCCAGAACGAGATCCCGAAGTAGAGGACGAAGGAGGCATAGCTCAGCCCGAAGACGCTCACGTTGGCCGCGAACCACGGCCAGAACAGGTCGCGCGGGCTGGCGGTCCGAGCGTCCTCCTCGATGATCTCGATGCCGGTCTGCTCCACGCCGAGTCGGCGGGTCACGTCCAGGGTGCTGTTGCTCATGGCCCCATGATGCACCTGTTCAGGCGAACAGCGCCTGCCCGACGTGCTCGCCGGGCGCGATGCCGCCGGGGACGGCGAACAGTGCGAGCCTCACCTTGGTCCATCGGGGTGGTCCGGGTGTCGGCTCAGGGTTCGGTGGGGGTCGGGTGGGGGCCGCGTGGGGGGCGACACCCGATGCGCGCGGGGGCGTCACGCCGCGAGGGTTGACCCATGATCACTGTTGACTCACTGACCCGGAGGTACGCCGGCTTCACCGCCGTCGACAACGTCTCCTTCACCGCCCAGCCCGGCCGCGTCACCGGTTTCCTCGGCCCGAACGGTGCTGGCAAGTCCACCACGATGCGCGTCATGGTCGGTCTCACCGCCCCGACGTCCGGCTCGGCCACCATCGACGGCGTCCGGTTCGCCGACCTCCCCAATCCCGGCCTCGAGGTCGGCGTCCTGCTCGACGCCTCCGCGCAGCACGCCGGTCGCACCGGGCGCGAGATCCTCACCGTTGCCGTCGACACCATGGGCCTGCCCCGCACGCGCGTCGAGGAGATGCTCGAGCTGGTCAGCCTGACCCCGACCGAGGCGAAGCGCCGGGTGCGCAACTACTCCCTCGGGATGCGCCAGCGTCTTGGCATCGCGACCGCGCTGCTGGGTGACCCGCGGGTGCTGATCCTCGACGAGCCGGCCAACGGTCTCGACCCGGCCGGCATCCGCTGGATGCGCGACCTGCTGCGTGGCTACGCCAACAAGGGCGGCACCGTGCTGCTGTCCTCACACCTCCTGCACGAGATCGAGGTGATCGCCGATGACCTCGTGGTGATCGGCAACGGCAAGATCGTGGCCGCCGGCTCCAAGGAGGATCTGCTGGCCGCGGCGGGCACCCTCGCCCGGGCGAGCTCACCGCGCGACCTCGCGCACGCCCTCGAGCGGGCCGGGGTCCCCAGCACCCTCGCGGGCGACGGCTCGGTGCGTACCGACGCCGATCCCGCCCGGGTGGGCGCGCTGGCCCTGGCCGCCGGCATCGCCCTCACCGAGCTCCGCTCCGCCGAAGGCGCGGGACTCGAGGACATGTTCTTGTCGCTCACTGCCGACACCCAACGCGAAGGAGTTGCGGCATGACCGCCACGACCGTCTCCCCCACGACCGGCACCGACCCCACGGCCGCCCTCCCGGTTCGCCAGGCTCATCGCTCCATCCCCACGGCTCGCCTGATCAAGGTCGAGCTCCGCAAGATGTTCAACACCCGATCCGGATTCTGGATGCTTCTCAGCATCGGCGTCCTGTCGGTCCTGGCCACGGGCGCGGTCATCATCTTCGCCCCCGACACCGCTGTCACCTACGAGAACTTCGCAACCGCGATCGGGTTCCCGATGTCGGTAATCCTGCCGATGATCGCGATCCTCGGCGTCACCAGCGAGTGGAGCCAGCGCACCGGACTCACGACCTTCACTCTCGTGCCGAGCCGCGGTCGCGTGGTCGTGGCCAAGGCGGTCGCGACCTTCCTGGTCGGCGTGGTCTCGATGCTCGTCGCGTTCGCCATCGGTGCCGTCGGCAACCTGGTGGGCTCGACCCTGGCCGGCGTCGACACCGTCTGGGACATCTCGCTCTCGACCGCTCCGCAGATCGTGCTCGGCAACCTCGTGGGCATGGCGATCGGCTTCACCCTCGGCGTCGTGCTCCGCAACTCCGCGGCCGCCATCGTCGGCTACTTCGTCGTGTCGCTCGTGCTGCCGGGCATCTTGGTCCTGCTCGCCCAGGTGCGTTCCTGGTTCGCGGACCTGCAGCCGTGGATCGACTGGAACTACACCCAGGTCGCCCTGTTCGACGGCACCACGAACGCGGCCAGGGAATGGGCCATGCTCGGTTCGACCACCGCGATCTGGATCGTGGCGCCCCTCGTCATCGGGTTGCTGTTCCTGCGCCGCTCCGAGGTGAAGTGACCAGGCACCAGGTGCACGGAGAACACACTGACCGGGTACGAACTCTGCGAGTTCGTGCCCGGTCAGTGGCGTGCGAAGGACGGTGGCGACCGGTCAGCGAGCGGCCGACCCCTCGGTGTAGTCCGAGTCCTCCTGCTTCCACGCGAAGTGGGAGCGCAGCGTCTTGCCGGTCTGCTCGATGGAGTGCGCGGCTTCCTTCTCGCGCAGCTCCAGGAACTCCTTGCCGCCGTTGTCCTGGTCGTCGATGAAGCGCTGCGCGAAGGCGCCGCTCTGGATGTCGTCGAGGATCGACTTCATGCTCGCCTTCACGTCGGGGGTGATGACGCGGGGACCGGAGACGTAGTCGCCGTACTCCGCGGTGTCGGAGACGGACCAGCGCTGCTTGGCGATGCCACCCTCGAACATGAGGTCGACGATGAGCTTGAGCTCGTGCAGCACCTCGAAGTAGGCGATCTCGGGCTGGTAGCCCGCCTCGGTCAGCGTCTCGAAACCAGCCTGGACGAGGTGGGACACACCCCCGCAGAGGACGGCCTGCTCACCGAACAGGTCGGTCTCGGTCTCCTCGGTGAACGTTGTCCTGATGACACCGGCGCGGGTGCCACCGATCGCCTTGGCGTAGGACTTGGCGAGGTCCCAGGCCGTGCCGGACGCGTCCTGCTCGACGGCGATGATGTCGGGAATGCCCCGCCCGGCGACGAACTCACGACGCACGGTGTGACCCGGCGCCTTGGGGGCCACCAGGATCACGTCCACACCGGCCGGCGGCTGGATGTAGCCGAAGCGGATGTTGAAGCCGTGGCCGAAGACGAGCGTGTCGCCCGCGGTGATGTGCGGCTCGATCGACTCGGCGTAGATGTGGCGCTGGAACTGGTCGGGAGCGAGCACGACGATCACGTCGGCCTCCTGGACCGCCTCGGCGACGGACAGGACACGCAGCCCCTCGTCCTCGGCCTTGGCGCGGCTCTTCGAGCCTTCCTTGAGGCCCACTCGTACGTCGACGCCGGAGTCGCGCAGGTTGAGCGCATGGGCGTGACCCTGGCTGCCGTAGCCGATGACGGCGACGTTCTTGCCCTGGATCAGGCTCAGGTCGGCGTCGTCGTCGTAGAACATCTCAGCCACTTCGGGCTCTCCTTCTGGTTGGGTGCGCAGTGCTTGGCGGGTGAAGCGTGAAGATCAGGTGACCGCAAGGGGCGCGGGCACGGGGACGGGGCGCAGGCTGCGCTCACTGATCGAGCGCGAGCCCCGGCCGATGGCGACCATGCCGGACTGCACGAGCTCGCGG
>NZ_JANPEO010000074.1:0-4441 GCF_031422975.1 Nocardioides sp.
CTGTCACTGTGCTTGACCGGGTGTGGGGACGGGCTGGTGGGCGAGTTCACGGTCTCTCCTGACGCCGGGGGCAGATTGCTTCCTCTGATTGATCAAGCCTGCTCTCCATCAGGGGAGATCGAGCAGGAGCAACAGTCATCACCCGACGGGACCTTCGTCCCGGATTGCAGGCGGACTTCGGCTTGCGCGCAGACGGGCCGGACCGGGGCCACTGAGGGGTGAGTGGGTTCTCGAATTGAGACATTGCCGGTCACGCCTGCGAGGTCTACTGGGGTCGCCCCACTCGCAGGGAAGGCCCGGAGAACGCGTCGTGGAGAACGTCGTCGCTGCCATCTTCCAGGGACCGGGGGACCCGAGGCGGGGCCAATGCCAGTTCAGGCCAGGAGGCCGGTAACCACTCGAGAGCGAGGCGTGATGAAGGCAATCGTTTACAAAGGACCGGGCAACAAGTCGTGGGAGGACGTTCCCGACCCGAGCATTCAGGACCCGACCGACGCGATCGTGAAGGTCGAGCACACGACGATCTGCGGCACCGACCTGCACATCTTGAAGGGCGACGTGCCCACGGTGGCCGAGGGCCGCGTGCTGGGGCACGAGGGCGTCGGAGTCGTGACCGAGGTGGGAGCGTCGTGCACCCGTGTCAAGGTCGGCGACCGGGTCATCATCTCGTGCATCAGCAAGTGCATGGCCTGTGACTACTGCAAGGCGGGACTCACGTCCCACTGCCAGACGCTGGGCGGGATCGGGTGGATCTTCGGGCACCTCATCGACGGGACGCAGGCCGAGTATGTCCGCGTCCCCTACGCGGACAACGGGCTCATACCGCTGCCTGACAACGTCACCGCCGAACAAGGCGCGATGCTCAGCGACATCCTGCCGACCGGCTACGAGATCGGGGTGCTCTACGGGGCGGTGAAGCCCGGCGACGTCGTCGCCGTGGTCGGCGTGGGCCCGGTCGGCCTGGCGGCCGTGATGACCGCGTCCTCCCAGGGAGCATCCAGGGTGATCGCAGTCGACGGCAACAAGTTCCGGCTCGAGGCGTCGCGGGAGTTCGGCGCAACCGACACCGTCGATGCGAGTGGCCACGACCTCGTGACCGAGTTGAAGGGTCTCAGCGGCGACGGTCTGGGTGTCGATGTCGCGATCGAGGCGGTCGGGATCCCGGCGACCTTCGGACTGGCGCTCGACTCGATCCGACCCGGCGGCCATGTGGCCAACGTCGGTGTACACGGAGAGAGCGTGCAGTTCCCGATCGAGCGTGACTGGATCAACAACATCACGATCACCACCGGGCTGGTCAACGCAACGACCGCCCCCGAGCTGCTGACGAAGATCACGAGCGGAGCGATAGACCCGGCGAAATTCGTCACCCACCGCTTCGGTTTCGATCAGTTCTTGGAGGCGTACGACACGTTCGCGGACGCGGCCGAGCAGCAGGCCCTGAAGGTGATCATCAGCAACGCCGGATGACGAAACGCCTGACCATGCGCGGCGATGGACTCTCCGCGAGCCGTGGGCCGGCCGCCGAGGGTGCGCGCTACTTCAGGGTGGCGAGCACCTCGGCTGCCGCCCGGTACCCGGTCTCCACGGCGCCGTTGAGGTAGCCCTGGAAGTCCTGGGAGGTGTGCTCGCCGGCGAAGTGGCAGGTGCCGACGGCCTCCTTCTCGACCCCGCTGAACCTGGTGTACTGCCCCACCTTCCAGAAGGAGTAGGAGCCGAGCGTCCACGGGTAGGCGGCCCAGAAGTCGAGGATTGCCCGGCCGTTCCACCGATTGGTCAGGCCGGGGTAGAGCGGCTCGATCTGGGCGAGGAACCGGTTGGCGTAGGACGCAGTCGACCCGGCGCCGAACCCGGCACCGACGGTGCCGCCGGTGTAGTCCACGAGGATGCCCTGGGTGCCTGGTTGGCCCCGCGTGACCTCCCAGGTGGCCTGGTAGCCCGTGTCGGCGTAGGTGTCCCCATTGAAGCCGAGAGTCCGCCAGTGCCGGTCGGTGAACTGCAGGGCGAGCTTGCTGTTGGTGCCCATCGGCAGCTCGGAGATCGCGGTCATCTTCAAGGGCGGGAAGGCGGCCCGCGAGAGGTCGACCGACCGCAGCAGCGAGAACGGCAGCGTGAGGATCACGTGGTCGGCGACCTGGCTCGAGGTCTTGTTGCCCGACTTCGTCGTCACCGTCCAGGTGCCGTCTGCGTTGAGAGCCAGCGCCGTCAACGCGGTGCCCAGCCGGATCTGGCCCGGCAGCCGATCTGCCAGCCGCGTGGCGATCTGGTCGTTGCCACCGACGACATGGAACTTCTCGTCACTGGGGCCGAAGATGTTGAGCTGCCCCTGGCCGGAGTAGGCGATCAGGTAGAGCATGTTCAGCGAGCTCTGGGTGGAGCTGTCGCCGCCGTACTCGATCGTGTAGGCGACGTCGAGGAGCTGGCCGAGGCGCGAGGTGAGCCCGCCCGGCACATACGCCGAGATCCAGTCCGTGATCGACATCCGGTCGAGCTCGCGGCCGCGCTCGGTGGACAGGTTGTAGAGCGTCGGGTAGCTCGCCGCGGACACGTCGCTGTGCAGCTGCTGCCAGATCGTCTTGATGTCGGCGGTCGCCTCGGCGTAGGTGTACGGCGCACCGTCGAAGAAGTAGACCGGTTCGGTGCCCTGCTGCTCGGCAGCGAGGAGGTTCTCGGTGCGCAGTCCGAGCTCCTTGACGAGCTGGCGGATGGCGATGTGGCCGGTGTCGATCAGCTCGCCCCCGTGCTCGATGACCTGCCCGGCCTCGAACGAGGTGGTGGAGCTCCAGCACCGGCCACCGATCCGCTGGTCCGCCTCGACCACGGTGCTCGTGATGCCGGCGGCGCGGAGTCGATGCGCGGCGCTCAGCCCGGCCAGACCGGCGCCGACGACCACCACCCGTGGCGACGCGCCGGGCGTGGGGGCTGCCGCGGCGGCACTCCACGCCCCGGCAGGGACGACGGACGAGGCGGCGAGGCCGGCGGTCCCGGCCAGCAGCCGACGTCGGGACAGCCGGGCGTGCGAGGCCTCGGGGTCGGGGGAGTCGTCGGCGACCGAGTCGGCGATGCGGCGCAGGGTGCGCGCGAGCGGGGTACGCGCCATGGGGGCCACCTGCCGATTCCGTTGACGATGGGAGATCTCATCGACGATACGCGCAGACCCGCTCGGATTCGATAGCGGAATCGTGCAATATTCGGCGGTTCTGTGCAGGGATTCGCGGCGTGAGGCCAGGCCAAAAAGGGGCGCCTGCGGCGTACCTTGCCGCAATGACGACCAACCGGCTCGAGGCGTTCAGCGACGCTGTGCTCGCCATCGCGATCACAATCATGGTGCTGGAGCTTCACCCTCCCGAGGAGCCGTCCCTGCGGGGATTGTGGGAGGAGACGGGGGTGCCGCTGCTCGCCTATGTGCTGAGCTTCGTCTACCTCGGCATCTACTGGAACAACCACCACCACGTCTTCCAGCTGGTTGATCGAGTCAACGGGACGGTGTTGTGGGCCAACCTGCACCTGCTGTTCTGGCTGTCGTTGGTGCCGTTCACCACGAATTGGATGGCCGAGACGAACCTCGAGCGAACTCCGACCGTGGCCTACGGCGTCAACCTGCTCGCTGCGGGTGGGGCCTACTACGTGCTGGAGATCGCGATCGGTCGCATGCCGGGGTCGGGGGCCCGCTACCACGAGGCGGTCGGATCCGACCTCAAGGGGATCGCCTCGATGATCGCCTACCTCGCCGGAATCGCGCTGACTTTTGTGGCGCCTTGGCTGGCCATGGTGCCGTTCGTGGCCGTCGCCGTCATGTGGCTCATCCCCGACCGGCGCATCGAGCGGTTCTTGGACGGGGAGCCCTCAAGCTAGCGGAGGGCGGACCGTCCCGGTCGAGACGGCGAACAACCGTCGTCAGCTCGATGCCGAAGGCCTGGGCCGATGCAGGTCAGCAGCGGCCGAAGCGGCCCCTGGCTCGTTACGCGCATGTTCCCTGAAACGGAAAGACCCTCCCAAGGGGCTCTGACCTGCGGGTTTATTTGTGGGCGATACCGGGATTGAACTCTGTCGGTCGAGGTTGGGCTTGCGGGATGCCGTGGGAGGGCTGGTGGCGCGGCAGGCATCTACGCGAAATCTGGTCGGCGCTCGAGTGTCCGAGCGGGTGCGAGGTGGCGGCGTTCACGCCCCCGGCGTCACCAGGTCGCGTCGAGCCATTCGCGGAGCGCGTCGAGTGTCTCGCTGACGGCCCAGGTGCGGGAGCGGCCGAGGGTGCCTAGCAGGACTTCGAGCGCCAGCCCGTCCATCAGTCGGCAGGCGCGGTACGCCGTGCGTCCGGGATCGCCGGTCGCGAAGAGGCCGGACGCTTGGCCGCGCTGGATGATCGCGGTCAGCGCGTCGCTCCAGGAGTCCACGACGGCTGCGTAGGCGGTGATGGTGGCGTCGTCGGACGGGGGCGCGG
>NZ_JANPEO010000075.1:0-2874 GCF_031422975.1 Nocardioides sp.
GCAGCTCATGTGTCCTCCAGCAAGGCCACGGCCCGCGACCGCACGGTGACTGCGGGGAGGAATTCGAACAAGCCGCCGGGACCGTCCACCTGAGCGCTCGCGGTGACCGCCACCCGCCCACTGTCGATCACCACACGGACCTCGGCACCAGGGGGCGCGATCGTCATCCCCACGGCCCGGGCAGCCGACTCCGAGTCGCCCCGAGCGACCGCCCGCGCGGACTCCCGGGCGGCATCGACCACCTGGATCTGCGCGGACGCCGCGGCCAGCAGCCAGACCAGGCCGACGGTGACGGAAAGCACCAGCGGCAACCCGAGAGCAAGCTCGGCCGTGACGGCACCCCGCTCGGCCCCGGGCCGTCGCCGGCGCGTGCTCACTTGATCCCCAGCAGGCCCAGGACGTGGTCGAACAGGGTCTTGAGCAACTGCTCGCCGAAGCCGCCGCTGAGGAGTTTGTAGAGCAGGCCGGCGAACCCCGCACCCGCGGCCGTGCCGACGGCATATTCGGCGGTCGTGATCCCCCGTTCCTCTCTGCGCTGCCCCTTGTCGCGCGAGGTGGTCTCCTGCTCGCGGCTCGTCTGTGTCATCGCGGTCCCTCTCTGTGCTGGCCCACCCGATGTGGGCCGCTGCGCCGACTCTGCGACCTGCGGCCCCCATCGCGTCGGCGTGGGACTCCGGACCTGTGGAGGCGTCGACATGGTCGCGTCCTGTGCACGGTTGGAGACCCGGCCCCGGCCCCCCTTCACGGGGTCAACGTCGTCAACAGGCCGGCGACTGTGGGCACGATGCCGATCAACAAGTTGGCCGGCAGCAGGCACAGGCCCAGTGGGACAGCCGCCTTCACGCCGACCGCGCGAGCGCGATCCTCGACGGCCGCCAACGCCGTCCGCTCGAGCTCGTCGGCCAGGCGCTCCACTGCGTCGGCCACAGAGCTGCCGCTGGTCTCGGCCCGGGCCAACGTCCTGCCCAGCGTGGCCAGGACGTCATCGGCTGCCAATCCGCTCCACACGAGCACGGGGTCCACCCCCATCCGCAGGCGGGCGAGGGCGCCGTCGAGGCGCTGCGCCGTCGGCCCCGGGCAGGCGGCCACGACCGCTGCCAGGGCAGCGTGCGGAGCGGCGCCGGCACGAAGCGCGCACGCGAACAGGTCGACGAAGTGTGGCAGCTCCCGCGCGGCGATGTCCCGCTCTCGGCGTACGGCGCCGGGCTCCGACCGGGCGAGCGCGACCCACGCCACGCAAGCCGCCACCGGGGCCCCGAGGACACCGAGTGGCCCGCCGACGAAGAGCCCGACGCCGAGCCCGGCCATCAGGCAGAGGACTGGTCGCCAGCGACCCGGTCGGCGCGGCAACGGGGTTGCCACAGGCGGCGCTGGTCGCAGCCGCGGCCGTGGCGCCAGGACGAGGAGGACGGCCACGCCGGCGGCCCAGGCGGCAAGCACGATCACCCGGGATCCGCCTGATCCGCGATGGCTTCGATCCACCACAGGCCCGCGACCCCGAAGCCGAGTCCGCCCACGAGGCAACCCCACCCGACGGGGCGCTCGAGCAGGAACCGCCACGGGTCGCCACCCGCCCCTGATCCCATACCCAGCGCGACCAGAGGAAGGGCGGCCAGCAGTCGGGCCGTGGCGCGAGCGGAGGCCAGCTCCGAGGTGACGACGCGTTGGGTCTGCTGCTGCGCGCGGATCCGCGACGCGACCCGCACGACCGCGTGGGCAAGACCGTTTCCCGAATGGTGCGCCACCTGCCACGCGGCCGCGACGACCCGCAGGTCCGAGGCGCCCGGCGACGAGGCAGCCCTGCGGAAGGCGCCCGGCACGTCCGAGCCCAACGACCACGCCTGGACGACCGGTGCCAGACCCTCCCAGCGGCGGGCCGCCTCGGCCAGTGCGTGTCCGGGCGGTCGTCCCGCCGCCAGCTCGGCGGCCAGCACGTCGCAGGCGTCGAGCACGCCGGCCGCGGTAACCGCCCGAGCGTGACGGTCACGACGACGCTGCCAGATCAGTCGGCCGCCCGCCGCGGCGAGGCAACCGGCCACCATCACGACCCCGGGACGCGCCGGCAGCGAGCCGCTCACCGCGCCCCAGCCGGCGAGCCCGGCCGTGCCGACCAGCACCGGAGGCCACGTCCACGTGGCACCCGCGCGAGGCGACGTCGAAACGAGCAGCCAGGCGGCAAGCCCGGCCAGGAGCGCGGGCAGCATCAGCATCAGCCGACCCGCTCGGCCAGCCGCGCCGATGCCGGGCCGCGCGTCATCCGACCGTCTGGACCGAACTCGACGGCCGCCGCGATCGCCACCGCACCGGAGTCTGATCGCACCGGCACCCCCACCTGGGTGACCTGTCGTCGCCCGTCGGGCGCACGGGACATGTGGATGACGACGTCGAGGGCGGAGGCGAGCTGGCTGTGCGCGGCCTCCCGCGGCAGTCCGGCCGCCGCGGCGAGCGCCTCGATCCGGGCCGGGACGTCGCCTGCGGAGTTGGCGTGCAACGTGCCGCAACCACCCGCGTGCCCGGTGTTGAGGGCGGCCATCAGGTCGACCACCTCCGCGCCGCGCACCTCTCCGACGACCAGCCGATCCGGCCGCATGCGCAGGGCCTGTCGCACCAACGTGTGCAGGGTGATCTCGCCGGCCCCCTCGATGTTGGGCGGGCGGGCCTCCAGACCGAGCACGTGCGGATGGGCGGGCCGGAGCTCGCTGGCGTCCTCGACCAGCACCAACCTCTCGGCCGGATCGACCAGCCCCAACAGGGCGGTCAGCAACGTGGTCTTGCCCGACCCGGTGCCGCCGCTGATCAGGAACGCCAGGCGTGTCTCGACGATGGCGCTCAGGACCTCCGCGCAGTCAGGGCTGACGGACCCGGCCGCCGTCA
>NZ_JANPEO010000076.1:0-9283 GCF_031422975.1 Nocardioides sp.
CCGCTCCCGGTCGGCGCCACCCCGGTCGACTTCGCCTATGCCGTGCACACCGAGGTGGGTCACCGCACGATCGGCGCCCGGGTGAACGGCCGGCTCGTACCGCTGGAGTCCTCCTTGGACAACGGCGACGTCGTCGAGGTCTTCACCTCCAAGGCAGCCAGCGCAGGCCCGTCGCGCGACTGGCTCAACTTCGTCAAGTCACCGCGCGCCCGCTCCAAGATCCGTCAGTGGTTCACCAAGGAGCGCCGCGAAGAGGCCATCGACCGCGGCAAGGAGCAGATCGCCAAGCTGATGCGCAAGGAGGGCCTGCCCCTCAAGCGGTTGATGACGCACGAGTCGCTGATGCAGGCGGCCGCGCACTTCAACCACGCCGACGTGTCGGCGCTCTACGCCGCCGTCGGCGAGAACAACCTCAGTGCCCAGGCCGTCGTGCGTCGTGTCATCGACCTGCACGGCGGCGACGACGGTGCCGCAGAGGACCTTGCCGAGGGCGTCACCATCACCCGCCGATCGCGGGCCACGACCGGCAGCACCGACTCGGGCGTCATCGTCAAGGGCGTCGACGACGTCTGGGTCAAGCTCGCCAAGTGCTGCACCCCGGTCCCGCCCGACCCCATCCTGGGGTTCGTCACCAAGGGCGGGGGAGTCTCGGTGCACCGACGCAGCTGCACCAATGCCGCCGAGCTCGAGACCCAGCCCGAGCGCCTGATCGAGGTGGAGTGGGCCCCGAGCTCCCAGTCGACCTTCCTGGTGAACATCCAGGTGGAGGCGCTCGACCGCGCCCGCCTGCTCTCCGACATCACCATCACGCTGTCGGACGCCCACGTGAACATCCTCAGTGCCACGCTGTCGACGAACCGCGACCGGGTCGCCAAGAGCCGCTTCACGTTCGAGATGGCAGATGCCTCCCACCTCGACAACGTGCTCCGCGCAGTCCGCTCGGTGCCGGGCGTCTTCGACGCCTACCGCGTGACGAACTAGCTGAACTCCTCGGACGCCTTGCGGGCCATGTCGAGGAATGCCTGCTTGTTCGCGAGCGAGTCCTCGAGCTGGGTGACCCTGGAGCCGTCGCCGGCCGCCCTGGCCTTGTCCAGCCTGGCCTGCTCGTCAGCGATGCCGGCCTCGAGCTTGGAGACGATGTCGTCGGCGCGCGCGGACTTCTCCGGGTCGCTGCGCTTCCACTGGTCGTCCTCCACCGAGCGGAGGGCCTGCTCCACCTTGCGCATCCGCCCCTCCAGGTCCTTCATCCGCTCGCGGGGGACCTTGCCGGCGGCGTCCCAGCGGTCGGCGAGGTCGCGGAACGTCTTCTTCGCTGCGTCGAGATCGGTGACGGGCACAAGCGTCTCGGCCTCGAGCAGGATCTGCTCCTTGACCTCGGCGTTGGCGGCGAACTCCTTGTCGAGCTCCACGCTGGCCGAGTCGCGGGCACCGAAGAAGGCGTCCTGAGCCCCGCGGAAGCGCTTCCACAGCTCGTCGTCGATGTCGCGCGGTGCCGGGCCGGCGGCCTTCCACTCGCGCATCAGGTCGCGGTAGCGGCCGGCGGTCGGACCCCACTCGGTCGAGGTGGACAGCGTCTCGGCCTCCGTGACCAGTCGCTCCTTGATCACGCGGGCGCCGTCACGACGCTCGTGCTCCTCGGCGAAGTGTGCCTTGCGGCGCCGGGTGTACGTCGTCCGCGCACCGCTGAACCGACGCCACAGGACATCGTCGGTGGCCTTGTCGAGGCGGGGGAGTGCCTTCCACTGGTCGAGGAGGTCGCGCAACCGGTTGGCGCCGTTGCGCCAGTCGTTGCTCTCGGCGAGCTTCTCGGCCTCGCCGACGATCTTGTCCTTCTCGATCTTGGACTCGGCGCTGCGCTGTGCCTTCTCGACCCGCTTGGCCTCGCGCTGGATGGCGATCACCGGACCGGTCGCGTCGAGGCGGGCAGCCAGGCCGATCAGGTCGCCCACGGCGTTGGCCTCCACCACCTGCTCGCGCAGTGTCTTGACGGTTGAGGCGGCTTCCTCGGGGCTGAGCTTGCTGGCCACGATGCGCTGCTCCAGCAGGTGCACCTCGAAGGCGAGCGCCTCGAACCGGTCCGTGTAGAACTTCATCGCCTCCTCAGGGGTCCCCTCGGGGTACTGCCCCACGGTGCGTTCCCCGTCAGGGGTCTTGACATAGACGGTGCCGTCCTCGGCCACTCGGCCCCAGTCGGACTGCTTGTCGGCGCTCATGGTCGCCCATCGTAGTCACGAGCCACCTCGGTAGGCTGACGCCCCGGACGCTTCGTGTTCGAGCGCCGACCCCGACCCTGCCATCGCCCAAGGACTTCTCACTCGTGTTCATTGCCGGCTTCCCCGCTGGACCCTGGGGTACCAACTGCTACGTCGTCGCCACCGCTCCCGGCAGCGAGTGCGTCGTCATCGACCCCGGCAAGGACGCCGCCGCGGGTGTCGACGAGCTCGTGCGCGAGCACAGGCTCAAGCCGGTCTCGGTGCTCGTCACGCACGGACACGTCGACCACATGTGGTGCGTGGCCCCGGTCGCCGGCACCTACGACGCGACGGCCTGGATCCACCCGAGCGACCGGCACCTCCTGGCCGACCCGATGGCGGGCATGAGCCGCGAGACCACCCAGATGCTGCTCGGCGGCAACTATGAGTGGGCCGAGCCCGACGACGTCCGTGAGCTCGCCGACCTGCAGGAGCTCGAGCTCGCCGGTCTGCGATTCGTCGTCGACCACACGCCCGGCCACACCCAGGGTTCGGTCACCTTCCGCACGCCGTACGGCGACCAGGACATCTCCGAGATCATGTTCTCCGGCGACCTGCTGTTCGCGGGTTCGATCGGCCGCACCGATCTGCCCGGCGGTGACCACGCCACGATGCTGCGCAGCCTCGCCACCAAGGTGTTGCCGCTCGCCGACGACACCGTGGTGCTGCCCGGGCACGGCGAGCAGACCTCCATCGGTCGCGAGCGCGCGGCCAACCCATACCTCCAGGACCTCTGATGAACACCCCACGACCTTCTTCTCCTCCGCTGCGCTCCCCCGAACAACGCCGTGGGGACCCCGCATGAGCAAGATCGCTCCGCTCAGCGGATTCCCCGAGCTCCTGCCCGAGCAGCGCGTCGTCGAACGCGAGATCATCGCCTCGCTCTCACGCACCTTCGAGCTGCACGGCTTCGCCAACATCGAGACCCGCGTGGTCGAGCCGATCGACCGGCTGGCCAAGGGCGGCGAGATCGACAAGGAGATCTTCGTCCTCCAGCGGCTGGCCGCGGAGCCGGACTCCAAAGCCGAGCTCGGCATGCACTTCGACCTCACGGTGCCGTTCGCGCGCTACGTGCTGGAGAACGCCGGCAAGCTCGAGTTCCCGTTCCGGCGCTACCAGATCCAGCCCGCCTGGCGCGGCGAGCGACCCCAGGAGGGCCGCTACCGCCAGTTCACCCAGGCCGACATCGACATCGTCGGGCGCGACACGCTCGGCTTCCACCACGACGTCGAGGTGGTGCGCGTCATGGTCGAGGCGCTGGGCGCGCTGCCGCTGCCGCCGCTCTCCTTCCAGGTCAACAACCGCAAGCTGATCCAGGGCTTCTACCGCGGACTCGGCATCGCCGACGTGACGACTGCGATCAGAGTCATCGACAAGCTGGACAAGCTGCCGGCCGAGACAGTCGCCGCGCAACTCTTCGAGCAGGCCGGCGCCACGCCGGAGCAGGCTGAGCAGTGCCTGCGGCTCGCCACCATCCGCGTCGCCGACACGTCGTTCGTCGAGCAGGTGCGCGCCCTCGGGGTCGAGGACGACCTGCTCGACGTCGGGTTGGTCGAGCTCGCCGCTGTCCTCGAGGGTTGCGCGAGCCTCACCTCCGACCGGGTGAGTGTCGAGGCGAACCTCCGCATCGCTCGCGGTCTCGACTACTACACCGGCACCGTGATCGAGGTCTTCATGGCCGGCTACGAGCGGCTCAAGTCCGTCGGTGGTGGCGGTCGCTACGACGCGCTCGCCAGCGACGGGAAGACGACCTACCCCGGCGTCGGCATCTCGTTCGGCGTCTCTCGCACCGTCGTCCCGCTGATCGCCGACGGCGTCCTGTCCGGCAGCCGCAAGGTGCCCAGCGCGGTCCTGGTGGCCGTCACCGACGACGAGGCCCGCGCTGCCAGTACGGCGGTCGCGACCGCGCTCCGCGCCCGCGGTGTGGCGTGCGAGGTCTCGGCCGACGCGGCCAGGTTCGGCAAGCAGATCCGCGCGGCCGAGCGCCGCGGCATCCCGTTCGTCTGGTTCATCCAGGACCCCGGAGACGGAACGGTCACCCACCAGATCAAGGACATCCGTTCCGGTGACCAGGTCGAGGCCGATCCCTCGACCTGGACCCCACCCGAAGCCGACCTGCGACCGCAGGTGGTAACGATGCGCACCACCACCCTCGAGGAGAACCAGTGATTCGCACCCATGACGCCGGCGCCCTGCGCGCCGAGAACGTCGGTCAGACCGTCGTCCTCGCCGGATGGGTCGCGCGTCGCCGTGACCACGGCGGGGTCGCCTTCCTCGACCTGCGCGAGGCCAGCGGTGTGGTCCAGGTGGTCGTGCGGGACGAAGAGGTGGCGCACAGCCTCCGCAGCGAGTTCTGCCTCAAAATCACCGGCGAGGTCGTGGCGCGCAAGCCCGGCAACGAGAACCCCAACCTCCCGACCGGCGACATCGAGATCGTTGCTGCCCCCGGCACGGCCGGAGTCGAGGTGCTTGCGACCTCCGCCCCGTTGCCGTTCCCGATCGACGACGCCGGCTCTGCGAAGGGCGGGGCCAAGGGCGGCGACGTGGGGGAGGAGGCCCGCCTCAAGCACCGCTACCTCGACCTGCGGCGGTCCGGCCCCAACAACGCCCTTCGCCTGCGCAGCAAGGCCAACAAGGCGGCTCGCGACGTCCTCGACCGCCACGATTTCGTCGAGATCGAGACCCCCACCCTGACCCGCTCGACGCCCGAGGGCGCGCGCGACTTCCTCGTGCCGGCGCGCCTGCAGCCGGGCAGCTGGTATGCCCTGCCGCAGAGCCCGCAGCTGTTCAAGCAACTGCTCATGGTCGCGGGCATGGAGCGCTACTTCCAGATCGCGCGCTGCTACCGCGACGAGGACTTCCGCGCTGACCGCCAGCCCGAGTTCACCCAGCTCGACATCGAGATGAGCTTCGTCGAGCAGGACGACGTCTTGTCCCTCGCCGAGGAGATCCTCGTCGCCCTGTGGTCGCTGATCGGCTACGAGGTGCCCACGCCGCTGCCGCGGATGACGTACGCCGAGGCGATGGCCCGCTTCGGGACCGACAAGCCCGACCTGCGGATGGGCCAGGAGCTCGTCGAGTGCACCGACTACTTCAAGGACACCACGTTCCGGGTCTTCTCTCCTGACAACGCCGACTACGTGGGGGCCGTGGTGATGCCCGGCGGTGCCAGCCAGCCGCGCAAGAAGCTCGACGCCTGGCAGGAGTGGGCCAAGCAGCGCGGCGCCAAGGGTCTCGCCTACGTGCTCGTCGGGGACGACGGCGAGCTGGGGGGACCGGTCGCGAAGAACCTCAGCGACGCCGAGCTGGCCGGCCTGGCCGCCCACGTCGGGGCCGAGCCCGGCGACTGCATCTTCTTCGCTGCCGGCCCGGTCAAGAGCGGTCGCGCCCTGCTGGGCGCGGCGCGCCTCGAGATCGGTCGCCGTGGCGGCCTGATCGACGAGAGCGCCTGGAACTTCCTGTGGGTCGTGGACGCACCGCTCTTCGAGCCCGCCGGTGACGCCACCGCCGCGGGTGACGTCGCCGTCGGCAGCGGTGCCTGGACGGCGGTGCACCACGCCTTCACGTCGCCCAAGCAGCTCGACACGTTCGACACCGACCCCGGCAACGCCCTGGCCTGGGCCTACGACATCGTCTGCAACGGCAACGAGATCGGCGGCGGCTCGATCCGGATCCACCGCGAGGACATCCAAAAGCGCGTGTTCGCGATCATGGGCCTGGACGAGGCCGAGGCGCAGGAGAAGTTCGGCTTCCTGCTCGAGGCGTTCAAGTACGGAGCCCCGCCGCACGGCGGCATCGCCTTCGGCTGGGACCGCATCGTCGCGCTGCTGGCCGGCACCGATTCCATCCGCGACGTCATCGCCTTCCCCAAGTCCGGGGGCGGCTTCGACCCGCTGACGGCTGCGCCCGCCCCGATCTCCGCCGCACAGCGCAAGGAAGCCGGTGTGGACGCCACGGCGGCGAAGGATGTCCCGTCCGGCGCCTGAGTCGTCCGCAGATCTCCGGTCGCAGGCCGGACGGTCGTGTCCGGATCGTTACGCGTCGGTGATCGTCTGTGAGGTCAGCGTCACATAGAGTCCCGTTCGGCGCTGACGGGCCCCCCGCTGGTCCAGCCAGCACCATCGGGAGAACCCCGGCGCCCCATCAGCACCATGGACCGCAACCCCCGGACCAGTTAAGGGAGAGCATGTCGCAGCCGACTGCACCGGAGACCTTGGGCTCGTTGACCGATGAGAGCCCGGTTGATCCCAACACCAAGTTGGCCAAGGCGATCGCCGGCCGATCGCCGATGCAGATCGCAATGGGTCGCCTCCTGCGCGACAAGATCGCGATGCTCTGCGCCTTCGTGATCGTCTTCTTCCTCTGCGTTGCCATCTTCGCTCCCCTCATCTGCAAGCTGTTCGGGGCCAACACCGACACGGTCTTCCCCAGCCAGTTCCTCGACACACTCGGGGGCGGCATGCCCCTGAAGGGCCCGCCCAACAACGGCTTCGACCCGGAGCACCCGTTCGGTATCGCCCCCCAGTCGGCCGACGACAACCTCGCCTACTGGATCTACGGCTGCCGCACCTCGCTGATGATCGCCGGCCTGGCGACACTCTTCGCTTCGGTCGTCGGCGTCACCATCGGACTGCTCGCCGGGTTCCTGGGCGGCATGGTCGACAAGATCCTCTCCTTCTTCATCGACCTGTTCCTCACGGTGCCATTCCTGCTGGCCGCGCTGACGCTCGCGCCGATCCTCAACGAGCGGTTCAACACCTCCGACAACTACGCCACGATCCAGAAGTTCTCGCTGGTCGCCGTGTTGGCATTGTTCAGCTGGATGAGCATGGCGCGACTGGTCCGCGGCGAGGTGCTCTCGCTGCGTGAACGCGAGTTCGTCCAGGCTGCTCGGGTGCTCGGCATGCCGACCCACCGGATCTTGATCAAGGAGCTCATGCCCAACCTGGCGGCGCCCATAAACATAAGCGTCTCGCTGATGATGCCGGCGGTGGGCGCCGCCGAGGCCGGCCTGGCGTTCCTCGGCATCGGCGTCACCAGCGGTGCGTCGTGGGGCCAGACGATCGCCAAGGCGGTCAAGTACTTCGAGCAGTACCCGCTCTACCTCTGGGAGCCGCTGATCGGCATCGTGCTGCTGGTCCTCTCCCTCAACCTCCTCGGCGACGCGATCCGCGACGCCCTGGACCCCAAGACTCGTCGCTGATCTCTTCCGAAGCGATGCAGACGTTGCCGACAGCACCTGCCGACGGCACGACCACAGATAAGAAAGGCTGGACACGAATGAAGCGGAACAAGCCGCTCGCGCTCGTCGCCGGTGCCGCACTCATCACTCTCGCTGCCTGTGGCGGCGGCAGTGGTGACGAGGGCACCAACACGGCGAACGACAAAGAGTTCAAGGGTCAGGGCGCCGGAAGCAAGGACGCAAAGCTTCAGGGACCCGCGGAGGCCGTCGAAGGAGCCACCGAGGGCGGCACCGTCACGGTGTACGTCGCCGGCGACCCCGGCCCCAACTCGCTGGACCCCACCGAGGGCTGGTCCGTTCTCGGTAACTCCATCCAGCAGGCGCTCACGAACCGTTCGCTCACGCAGTACAAGCGTGGACCTGACGGCGAGCCCATCCTGGTGCCCGACCTGGCGACCGACCTCGGTTCGCCGAACGAGGACTTCACCGAGTGGACGTTCACGATCCGTGACGACGCCACGTGGGAGGACGGCAAGCCCGTCACCGGCGAAGAGGTGGCCTGGGGCATCCAGCGCTCGCTCGACGCGGAGACGTTCCCGGCCGGTGCCGGCACCGAGTACTCCAAGAACTACTTCGAGGGTGGCCAGGACTACGCCGGTCCCTACACCGACAAGGGCAAGCCCTACGACGCGATCAGCTTCGATGGCCAGGACGTGACCATCAAGATGGCCAAGCCCTTCCCCGACATGGACTACTGGGGCGCCTTCATGGCGATGGGCCCGGCGCCGCTCGGCAAGGCCTCGCAGCCGCCGAACTACGGCACCAAGCCCCTCTCGACGGGCCCCTACTCGATCCAGAGCTGGACGCCGAGCGAGGAGCTGGTCCTCACCAAGAACGACCAGTGGAACCCCGATAGCGACCCGGCTCGTCACCAGTACGTCGACGAGTGGATCTTCAAGTTCGACCAGGACCAGGCCAAGGTCGACCAGATCATGCTGTCGGACAACTCCGACTCGCAGACGGCCATCGCCACCTCGCTCGGTTCGGACAAGTACCAGCAGGCCAACACCGAGCTCGGTGACCGCCTCGTGCAGCAGACCGCCCAGTGTGTCTCCACGCTGACGCCGGACTACACCAAGATCACCGACATCAACATTCGTAAGGCTCTGGCGTACGCCTACCCCTACGAGGACATGTGGCTCGCCACCGGCGAGGTTCCCGGAGTCACCCGCGTTCCGGCCAACTCGGTGATGCCCCCCGGCATGGCCGGCAAGAAGGAGTTCCAGGTCGACGGTGAGCAGATCACCTACAACCCGGAGAAGGCCAAGGAGCTGCTGACCGAGGCTGGCGCCGAGGGCTACCAGATCACGATGGTCTACTACGAGGTCGACCCGCTGGCCGTTGCCGGTCAGAAGCAGTTGACCAAGGGTCTGGAGTCGGCTGGCTTCAAGGTCAAGGCCATCCCGATCCAGGTTTCGCCGTACGACGTGTGGCTGGACCCGGACAACAAGATCAACAAGACGCTCAACCTCCGTGGCGTCAACTGGTGCTCCGACTGGCCGGCCGGCTCCACGATGCTCCCGCCGCTCCTGAGCGCTGACGGTGTCTACAACACGGCTTTCTTCAACGAGCCCGACGTGGACGCCGAGATGGACAACATCGCCACCCTTCCGCCGGAAGAGCAGGCCGACGCCTGGGGTGCGCTGGACGAGAAGATCATGACGGACTACTTCCCGATCATCCCGACCGCGTTCCGCAACGACCTGTTCGTCTTCGGCGAGAAGATCGGCAACCCGAGCGGCGACGCTGCGCTCGGTGCTCCGAACTACAAGGACTTCTTCGTGATGCA
>NZ_JANPEO010000077.1:0-5544 GCF_031422975.1 Nocardioides sp.
CCATGACCTCGCCCAGGCCGAGGTAGCCGTAGGGCCGGTCTCCGCCGGTGTAGAACCACGCCGCCAGGACGCACACCGCGCCGACCGCGACCAGCCACCAGGCGGTGGTGGCGGCCAGCAACAGGCCCGCGACCCCGGCGACCCCGAAGGCCGCGAACGCCGCCAGCCGGACCGAGCCGGGTGAGGCCAGCCCGGACCCGACCAGCCGCAGCGGACCCACCCGGTCGTCGTCGGTGCCGCGGATGCCGTCGGAGTAGTCGTTGGCGTAGTTGACCGCGACCTGGAGCGCCAGGCTCACGATCAGGGCCAGTGCCGCCTTCCACCACACCGGTTCGTCGACGTATGCCGCGACGCCGGTGCCCGCCAGGACGGGCGCGACGGCTGCGGGCAGGGTGCGGGGGCGGGCTCCGGCGAGCCAGTCAGTCGGGGTTGCCACTGAGGGATTGTGTCAGGGGGCTGACACCTCCCGGCTCGGCGGGCTGCTCGACCGTGGGCGGCCCCACCGGCGCGACGACCCGGTCGTGCGACTCATCGGACGCGGCAGCGTCGGCCAGCACGTCGGCAGGCACATGGCGCTCCAGGAAGCGGCGAGCCATCGCCGTCGACGGGTGCAGTGCGGCCGCAGCCACCACGATGCTTCCCCCGATGATCAGCCAGCCGGTGGCGCCCCAGTTCATCGCAAGGAACGTGAATGCCGCCGGTGCCCAGACTCGCCCGAGGGTGCCGCTGAGCTCGGCGGCCCCCTGGTACTCCCCGCGACGACGGGGGTCCATCAGCTCGGCCTCGAAGGTCCAGCTGGCGGCCGAGAGGAAGAGCTCGGCGCCGGTCAGGGTCACGTGGCCGGCGAAGAACAAGGCGATGGTCACCCAGCCGATCGAGTCGTGCGTGGACAGCGTGATCACGCAGGAGATGACGAAGAACACCGTCGAGACCCGGATCGCCCGCAGTGCGGTCCTGACATCCTTGACGCCCCTCGCAGCGGCGAGCGGCAAGAAGATGCACATCACCGTGTTGGTCCCGAAGAGCAGGGACAGCACCACCCACGGGGCGTCGGTCTTCTCGACCAGCCACAGCGGGATCACGATGTTGAGGACCACCTGGTTGGTCCACAGCATGCCCGTGAAGAAGGAGACCGCGAGCCATCCGAGGTTCTGCATCGGCCCGGCGCCGGGGATCTTGACCTTGCGCTCCTCGGTGCTCTTGAGGTCGTGTGGCGCCTCGGGCAGCCGGGTGATGTTGAACGCGTTGACCATGAAGACCAGGGCGGTGAAGAGGGGCACCACCATCAGCAGGGTCAGCGACTCGGGGCCGAGCGCGATGATGCCGAGAAGTGAGCCGAGCGTGAAGCCGACGTTGAGGGCGGAATACATGTAGGCGCGCGACTTGACCCGCTCACCGGGCGGCAGCACGTCGATCGTGTAGGCGCCGTGGGCGACACCACCGAGTGCGCCGATCACCTCCATCACCACCGCCATCGCGATGTAGCCCTGGAAGCTGTCGATGAACGGCCAGACCGCGAACATCGCCGCCTGCCCGGCGCTGCTGATCGACCAGCAGCGCCTGGCGCCGATCCGGTCCACGAGGAGCCCCATCGGGTAGGCCGCGATGAACGACGCGATGCCCGCGATGGTCAGGCCGAGCCCCACCTGGGCGGGGGTGAGGCCGACGACCTGGGTGAAGAACACCGCGGAGCCCGCCATGAAGGTGCCCTCGCCGAGCGCGAACAGCAGCGACTGGGTCGCCAGCCGACCCGCGAGGTGCGAGGGAGGCTTGGCCTTGTCGATCCATCGTGAGCGCTGCGCCGAGTCAGTGGTGGTCATCGCCGGCCATTGTTCCCTGCCGCACCGACATTCGTCGCGGGAGTTTCGGAGTTGGTCAGGACTTCAGCCGAATATCTTGTGACTCGCGACCCCCACGTATCGTCGAGGCATGCTGGTGCGCGAGCTCGTCGGGGTGTACGACGCCCGCGGTGGCCTGCTCGGCGAGGCGGCCTACGTGTGGGGTCGGCTGCACGGCACCCGGCACTGCGCCCTGTGCGACATCACGCATTCCTCCGTGCGCCGCAAGCCGGCCTGGGACGGCCTGGTGGAGCGGCTCGGGCTGAGGTTCGTGCTGCTGCACCTGAACGAGCTGCCCGGCGACGTCGGCGCGGTGGTCCGGGAGACCGGCGCCCCGGTGGTGCTGGCCCGCACCGACCACGAGGTCTTTGCGTTGCTGAGCGCCCACCAGCTCGATCAGGCCTCCGGCAGCATCGACCTCTTCGAGCGGGCGCTGCGCGATCGCCTGTCCCGGCTGTGACTCCGGCTACCCACGCACAAGGAGCCCCGGCCGCGTGTGCGGTCGGGGCTCCTCATGATGAAGTCAGGAGACGCGGACGTTCTCGGCCTGCGGACCCTTGGGGCCGGCGGCGAGGTCGAACTCGACCTTCTGGTTCTCGTCGAGCGACTTGTAGCCCGCGGTCTGAATGGCGGAGTAGTGGACGAACACGTCCTCGCCGCCACCATCCTGAGCGATGAAGCCGAAGCCCTTTTCAGCGTTGAACCACTTGACGGTGCCCTGAGCCATGATCATTTCCTTTGTTTACGTGCTGGGGCACTGTGCCCCAAGCCGCTGAAGACATCCACCTTTGCTGATGTCCAGCGAACCGAAAACCAGGAGTACGAGATACAAGCCGCGACATGGTGTGCGGCCAGGACGGCGTGCGGAGCCATCCCTTCAACAGGACCCACGATAGGCCATCGGCTGCGTGCTCGGCACTTCGGCGCGACACAAGAGCCGGTCGCATCGCAACGGGGCCCTGCGCGCGCCGGCCTTGGGGACCTCGCTCACAGCCAGTCCTTGCGTTTGAAGGCGAGGTACAGAGCAGCAGAGAGGGCCACGATCAGGATCGATGACGTGACGAATCCCGACTGCTGAGCGAATCCCGGGTATGGCAGGTTCTGGCCGTAGAAGCCGGTGATCGCAGTGGGGACCGCGATGATCGCAGCCCAGCTGGTGACCTTCTTGGTGATGATGTTGAGACGGTTGCCCTGGATCGTCAGGTTCGTCTCGAGGATCGTGTTCACGAGGTCGCGCAGGCTCTCGGTCCACTCCGTCACGCGCAGCACGTGGTCGTAGACGTCCTGGTAGTAGGGCATGAGCTCCTCGGAGACCAGCCCGATGTCGCGTCGCATCAGGGTGTTGACGACTTCGCGCATGGGAAGGACCACGCGACGCAGTTGCACCAGGCTCTTGCGCAGCTCGAAGCTGCGACGCTGGACGCTGTGGCCCTGCTGGTGATCATCGAACAAGAGGTCTTCCAACTGTTCGATCTGGTCGTCAAGCGACTCCACTGCCTCGAAGTGCTCGTCGACCAAGAAGTCCAGCAGGCCGTGCAGCAGGGCGCCGACGCCGAACTTGGTGAGGTCGACCTCGTCATCCCACCGGGTCAGCAACGCGTCGATGGAGAAGGTCTCGTCGCGCCTCACGGTGACGAGGGCCGTCGGCGTGATGAACGCGTGGATCTCACCAGTGACGAGCTGGCCACTGTCCACGTCGAGCTTGACCGAGTAGGCACTGAGGAAGTCATGTCCCGAGTAGCGGTCGAGCTTGGGTCGCTGACGCCCCTGCGCCGCGTCCTCGACCGCCAGCCTGTGCAGCCCCAGCTCGTCGGCCACGACTTGCAGGTCCTCGAGACCCGGCGCACACAGATCCACCCACACGACGGCCGATGCGTCCGTCAGGTGTTCGGACACCTGGTCGATGGCGAAGTCCTCATCGATGAGGACTCCATCGCGGTAGCAGCGAGTTCGTGGCATCCGGCAAGTATCCGCCACGAGCAGACACCCGCGGCAGCGTTGCCGTTGCCAGCGGTTGTGGCGTCGGGTCGTGACATCCGGTTCTGTCGTAGCGACATCGCCTCCGGTCGCGCGGATCATCGAGCGGATCGCGATGGTCCCGTCCACGCCGCGCAGGTCGGGCGTTCATCGCGCTGATCACCGGCGTCCTCGAGTTCGGCGCCACGATCCTGACCTGGCAGTCGCTGCACGGCACCCCTGCTCTGGCTGCTGGGGATGACCTTCGAGTTCGAGCCGCCAGTGATGACGTGATGACCGCCGAGGCAGACACGGCGTAGGCGTCAGGACGCGCCGGGATCCGCCACGGCGTCGCGCCAGGTGTGCTGCGGCGCGTAGCCGAGGAGGTCGCGGGCCTTGTCGATGGCGAAGAACGTCTCGTCGCGACCCATCTCCCGACGCACCTCCACCCCGTCGTAGAAGCGGTCGCGGACCTGTCGGGTCGTCGCAGCGACGGACATGTCGGCGTTGGCGACGTTGAAGACCTCGTAACCCAGCCCGTCGACCTCGAGGCAGCGCTGCACGACCTGGCCGAGGTCGCGCGCGTCGATGTAGGCGAAGAGGTTGCGGCGCCGCAGCGACGGGTCGGCGAGGAAGGCGGGGAACATCTCGGCGTACTCGTGCGGCTCGATGACGTTGTTGATGCGCAGGCCGTAGATGTCGGCGCCGGTGCGGGCCTGGAACGAACGCGCCGTGACCTCCCCGGCGACCTTGGACATCGCATAGGAGTCCTCCGGGACCGTCGGGTGGTCCTCGTCGACCGGCACGTACAGCGGCCGCCGCTCGCCCTGGGCGAAGCAGACGCCATAGGTCGTCTCCGAGGACGCGAACACGACCTTGCGGATGCCGAGCCGCGTCGCGGCCTCGAGCACGTTGTAGGTGCTGAGCACGTTGGTGGCGTAGGTCTTCGCGTCGGAGGTGAGCAGGATGCGGGGGACGGCGGCGAAGTGCACGATGGCGTCGTAGGCCGGCTTCTCGGGCAGGTCCAGCTCGGCGAAGGTCGCCAGCCCGGCCAGGGCCGAGTAGGTCTCCCCGGCGTCGGTGAGGTCCACCTGCAGGTCGGCCACCCCCGGATGGTCCAGCGGTACGAGGTCGGCGTTGGTGACCTGGTGGCCCTGCCCGGCGAGGAACGGCGCGACGTGCCTGCCGGCCTTGCCGCTGCCCCCGGTGAAGAAGATGCGCATGAAGTCGCCAACCATGCGGGCCGTCCTTTGCTTCCCGCAGCCGAGGTCGACTGCACGGCCATGCTCGAACGGGTCGCGCCTGCACGCCCGTCTGCGAGAGGATCTCCACGTGAACCGTCGCGCCCTCGTCCGCCGTCCCAGCCCACGACTGGCCGAAGGTCTGCTCACCCACATCGCGCGCGTCCCGGTCGACGTCGAGCTGGCGCTTCGGCAGTGGGACGGCTACGTGGCCGCGCTGCACGCCGAGGGCTGGGAGACGATCGAGGTCCCGCCCTCCCCGGACTGCCCGGACTCGGTCTTCGTCGAGGACACGGTCGTCATGTACGCCGACCTTGCCGTGATCACGCGCCCGGGCGCCGACGAGCGGAAGCCCGAGACGGCCGGGACCGAGCAGACGGTGCGCGACCTGGGCTACCGGATCGCCCACATCGAGGCGCCCGGGACGCTTGAGGGCGGTGACGTGCTCAAGCACGACGGCACGGTGTGGGTGGGGCTGGGCGGGCGCACCAACCGGGCCGGGGTCGATC
>NZ_JANPEO010000078.1:0-1528 GCF_031422975.1 Nocardioides sp.
CCCACGCCGCGATCTCCGGTTCCCGGGCGCGCCCGTGGTCCGTGTAGCTGTTGCCACTGAAGCTGCTGCCGTTGAGCTTGTCGTAGACCGCGTTCTGCAGCGAATTGGGGGTGGCGAGCTTGGCGACATCCGTGGCCGTGATCCCCTGGGCGCGGGCCCGCAGCCAGGCAACCCGGTCGGTGGAATCGGCGACGATGCGCCGCAGGTGCGACACGGCAGTCAGAGGCGCCGCCAGCACTGCGTCAGGCGGTGACGGATGCTCCGTCTCCTCGAACAAGGAGAGCATCTGGTTCGTCACTCCTCCATTGTGCCTGTTCGGCAGGCCCGCCCACGCCGGGCCAGGGCGGAGTCGTGCCTAGCCCGGCGCCGGGAGGTGAAAAACAGGGGTCTCCGGTTCGGTGGCCGTCCGACCGCCGGGACTGAAATGAGCGAGACGCTCTACGGTGAGGCTCTGGCGAACCAGTGTGAATCCTGAGTGACGGATAGCTGCATTGCTTCACAGCAAAGGCCAGGTCAGCACATAGCATTTTCATAGCCGACACTCGGATACTGGGAACCATGAGCACGAGCCAGAACGATCGAGCGGTGCGCGCACCGCGCCTGACCAGGGCGGACGGCAGCGCCATCCGGGTGCTCGTCGTCGACGACGAACCCACGCTGACCGATCTGCTCCAGATGGCGCTGCGCTACGAGGGCTGGGACGTGCGCACGGCCGGCGAGGGGCGCCAGGCGCTCACCATCGCCCGTGAATTCCGGCCGGATGCGATCGTGCTCGACATCATGTTGCCCGACATCGACGGTCTGCAGGTGGGGCTGCGCGTGCGGGCGGACGGCCACGAGACGCCGGTGCTCTTCCTCACGGCAAAGGATTCCCTCGACGACCGGCTCAAGGGTCTGACGGCCGGCGGCGACGACTACGTCACCAAGCCGTTCAGCCTCGAGGAGGTGGTAGCCCGGCTCCGTGGGCTCATTCGCCGGTCCACGCTCACCGTGGCGGATTCCCTGGATCCCCGCATCACGGTCGGTGACCTCACCCTCGACGAGGACAGCTACGAGGTGTTCCGCGGGCCGGACGCGATCGAGCTGACCGCCACCGAGTTCGAACTGCTGCGCTTCCTGATGCGTAACCCCCGTCGGGTGCTCAGCAAGGCCCAGATCCTGGATCGGGTGTGGAGCTACGACTTCGGCGGCAAGTCCTCCGTCGTCGAGATCTACATCTCCTATCTGCGTAAAAAGGTCGATGCCGGCCGTGAGCCGATGATCCACACGGTGCGCGGCGCCGGCTACATGCTGAAGACCGCCTCGTGACCGGAGGTGCCCTCGGCCGGCTCCCACCGCGCCGGCCGCGCGCGCCGTGGACGCTGCGCCGACGGTTGGTACTGGCCGTCGTCGGACTTCTCACTCTGGTCAGCGTCAGCATCGGCCTGGTCAGTGTCGCCCTTCTCCGCGCATCTCTGATGGACGGCCTCGACCAGCAGCTGCGCACAGCCTCCGACCGTGCCGGCTCGGTGATCGACGGGCGCCGGGA
>NZ_JANPEO010000079.1:0-3843 GCF_031422975.1 Nocardioides sp.
CGAGGAGCGGTCGATGGGCTCCCTTAACTTCCTGTTCCTCCCCCTCCTCAGAGCAAGGCTGCGACCACACTGACACGCTCACCAAGCACCTCACACACGACGTATCAGGGCCTCACACGGCCAAGCCGGTGCCGATCCTAAGGCAACGTTTGCGGACACGGTGCGGACATAGGCCTCACATCAACAGAAAGAGGCCGCCTCCCGGAACTCCGGGAAACGGCCTCTGACCTGCTGTTTTACTATTTGTAGCGGGGGCAGGATTTGAACCTGCGACCTCTGGGTTATGAGCCCAGCGAGCTACCGAACTGCTCCACCCCGCGTCGGTGTGTTCACAACCTTACGGGATGGACGGCGACGACCTCAAATCGGGGTCAGCCAGACTTGCCCGCGAGCTGGACCGCCTGCGTGATGAGGTCGCGGCCCTGCTCCATCAGCCGCGCCCAACCGACCGAGTTGCCGTTGCTCTGGGCACGATCCGCGGCCGCGAACTTGTCCTCGGCCTTCGCCAGGAGTGCGCGGATCTGGTCGTCGACGGTGCCCGCCGGCGTCGGATCGGGCTTGCCGCCACCCGGGTCCGGCTCGGGTTCGGGCGTCGGCGTCGGCTCGGTCGCCGACACGCCGAGCACATCGGCGATCGCCTCCCGCAACGTCGTACCGATGCCGATCTTGTCGCCGTAGGAGACCAGCACGAACCGCAGGATCGGGAAGCTCGACTCGGTACCCGACCGTTTCGCATACAGGGGCTGGACATACATCAGCCCGTCGCCCACCGGCAGGGTGAGCAGGTTGCCGTAGACCGGGGTCACGTTGCCCTGGCTGAACGAGAACACCTCCCCGCGCACGTCCTCGTCCGAGCTGATCTCGTTGGCGATCAGCCCTGGGCCGTCGGTGAGCTCGTTGGGCAGCTCGAGCACGGAGATCTTGCCGTAGGTCTCGCTGGTCGCGTCGCTGTCGACGGTGACGAAGGAGGCGAGGTTCTGCCTCTTGTACGGCACGTAGACCGACGTCAGCGAGTAGTTGGCCTGGTCGTCGACGCCGTCGGTGAACAGGCGGTACGGCGGCTGCAGCTGGTCCTCGGCCTGCGGGTCCTTGGGGACCTCCCACCGGTTGTTGTCCTCATACCAGTCCTTCGCGTCCGTGACGTGGTAGCGGGCGAACTGGTAGCGCTGCACCTTGAACAGGTCGTCGGGATAGCGCAGGTGCTCCATCAGCGCGTCCGGAATGTCGGCCTTCGGCTGCACGACGTCGGGGAAGACCTCGCTCCACGCCTTGAGGATCGGGTCCTCCTCGTCCCAGGCGTAGATCGTGACGGTGCCGTCGTAGGCGTCGACAGTCGCCTTGACCGCGTTGCGCATGTAGTTGATCTCGTCGGTCGGCAGGGTCTGGAAGCCCGTGTCCTGGGTCAGCGAGTCGTCGGTCATGGTCTCCAACGACTCGCGCTGCGAGAGCGGAAAGCGGTCGGTGACGGTGTAGCCGTCGAGGATCCACTGGATGTGACCGTCGATGACCGCGGGATACGGGTCGGAGTCGACGGTCAGCCACGGCGCGACCTTCTCCACCATCGTGCGCGGGTCGCGGTCGTAGAGGATCTTGCTGTTGTCGTACACCCGACCGGAGAGCACGAGGTTGGCCTCGCCGAACTTCAGGGCGTAGATCATCTTGTTGAAGAGCCCGCCGATCGGTACGCCACCGTCGCCGTCATACGTGGTGCTCTGGTTCTCGTCGTCGCGCTCGCCCTTGGGCAGGTCGAGCTCGACGTCGCTGCCGCCCTCGGGCTTGCCGACGATGGAGTAGGACGGGCTTCGCTCGCCGTAGTAGACGCGCGACTCGTAGCCGCCGTCCTTGAGGTTCGTCAGCGCCGACTCGTTGCTCTCCTGACCCTCGGCCCACTGGATGCTGGCCGACTGGCGCTCGTCGTCCTCCGGACGCTGGTTGGCGTACGCCGCAATCACGCCGTTCCCGTGGGTGTAGACCGTGTGCAGGTTCGACCAGTTGCGCGCGTCCGAGCCCAGCCCGGACTGCTCGAGCTCGCGGACGCCGAGCACGAGCGCCCGCTCCTTGCCGGCGATCTCGTAGCGGTCGACGTCGAGGACGTCACTGACCGAGTAGTAGGCCCGCACCTGCTGCTGCGTCTCGAACGTGGGGCTGACGACCTTGGGGTCGAGGAGCGGGACCGAGGACGTGATCGCGTCGAGGGCCTCGAGGTCGCCCCCGCTGGTGTTCGGCGCCCTGGTGTACGGCGCCACCTCGATCTCGTCCAGGTCGTAGGCCGCCCTCGTCGCCTCGATGTTGGCGGCGATGTATTTCCCCTCCTTGTCGGGGACGTTGGGGCTGACCTGGAACTGCTGAACCACGCCCGGCACGATCAGCCCGAGCAGCACGGCCGAGAGGGCGAGCAGCGCGATCCCCATCGAGGGCAGCAGCCACGTGCGGCGCCAGATGTTGAGGAAGAACAGCACGGCACAGATCAGTGCGATCCCGGTGAGGATCTCCTTCGCCGGCAGCACGGCCTGCTCATCGGTGTAGCCCATGCCGGTGAACAGCGAGCCCGAGCCGGTGACGAGGTCGAAGCGGTCGAGCCAGTAGTCGGCTCCCTTCGCGAGCACGAAGACCCCGAGCAGCGCAGAGAGGTGCACCTGGGCAGCACCACTGAGCCGGTCCCGGGCGACGGACAGCCGGATGCCGCCGTACAGGTAGTGCACCAGCGCCGCGGCCAACAGCCCGATCACCGCGACCGCCATGACGAAGTCGGTGAGGTAGTGCCACCAGGGCAGCTCGAAGACGTAGAACCCGGCATCCCGGTTGAAGTAGGGGTCGGTGTGACCGAACGGCGAGGAGTGGCGCCACAGTGAGTACTCACGCCACTGGCCGGCTGCGGACGCGCCGGCGAAGATGCCCATCAGGGTCGAGATGCCGCCGAGCAGCCAGCCCATCACCGGCGTGACGGCTTCGCGGTAGCGCGCGAGGTTGGCGTCGCCGCTGTTGATCAGGAGCGGTCGGGCGCGGTAGGCCAACGCGAGGTTGAGCGCCACCGCGGCCGCCATCACCGCGCCGAAGACGAGGAAGAGTCCGATCCGGGTCCAGAGCAACGTCTGGAACACGGACCCGAAGCCCGCGGCCCTGAACCACAGTCGCTCGGTCCAGAAGGACGCGAAGCCGGTCAGTCCGAGGAACAGCACGACGAGTACGACGGCGGTGATGATCAGCGTGCGCGAACGGCCCGACCGACCCGGTGGCGGGGATTGCGGCTGACGCTCCGACTCAGCATCGAACATTCCGCTCACAACTCCTCCAGGGTGCTTCGCAGCAGTTCGAGCAGTCCGGGGACGAGCTCGGTGCCGTCGACGACCGACTGGCCGTCGTCATGGGCTCGCAGACGGAGCGCGCAGTACGTCGCACCAGCGCGCGTGGCACCGGCGACGATCCGCACCTCCTGCCGCAACGGGTGCTCGCGTGCGAACTCCTCCGCCGCTGCCGGGTCCTCCGGGATCTCGTCGTCGACGCCGGGTGGCAGCACGAGGCGCTCCACCACCGCGGCGCACCCGGTCACCTCGGGCGGCCAGACGATCGTCTCGAGGATCACCTCCAGCGGCCGGTCGGGCAGCGCGTCCTGCTCGACCGGCGTGAAGGATCCGTCCGCCGCCGCGGAGTCGAGCCCCATCTGCGATGCGAGTGTCGGCTCCTGGGCGACGATGCGCGCCGTGTCGACCAGGGCATAGAGCCGAGCCGGCTGGTCCCAGCCGGCCTCAGCGATGTGGGACTCGATCTCGAGGACCGCCGCCGCCAGAGCCGGGTCTTGCGGGAGGGAGATCTCGGTCATGAATTGTCCTCACAGGTCGGCAG
>NZ_JANPEO010000080.1:0-10790 GCF_031422975.1 Nocardioides sp.
AGCACCGGATCGAGGGGGCGCCAGCGCCGGCGTACGGCGACGGCCAGGCCCGCTCCGAGCGCCGGCCCGCCGCTGACGAGCAACGCCGCGAGATTGCCCCAACCCCAGTAGGCGAAGGGACGCGTGGCGGCGATGCCGTCCGAGTAGCGGTCCACCAGCACCGGGTAGGCCTCCCACCACGAGAAGCCGGCGAGCGCGAACCCGCCGACCACCACGAGCGCGGCCGCCGCGGCGACCGGGAGCGGCCGCCACGAACGCGCCGCCAGCAGGACACCGAGCGCGAGCAGGCCCAGCAGTGGCAGTCCGTAGGACAACATCACGCACCAGCCGAGCAGCAGTCCGGCGAGCACCGACCAGCCGACCATCGTGCCGACGCGCGGCCGCGTGGCCGCGCGGGTCAGCGCCGCCAACCCCCACGCCGCGACCGCGGCGAACACGGCATCAGCCGACACGGCCATGAACACCGCCGCCGGGCTGAAGACCAGGAACGGCGCTGCCGAGCGCGCCGCCGACTCCACCCCCAGCTGGCGCAGACAGACCAGCACTGCCGCCGGCACTGACGCGGCCAGCGCGCACACGACGAGCGCGGCCGGCAGGTCGGAGCCGAGACCGAGCCGGACCAGCCCGACGAAGAACAGCACCGCGCCCGGTGGGTGTCCCGCCACGTGGGTCGGCCAGTTGTTCGGCGCGCTCTGCGGGATCCGCTCGACGTATCCGGTGAGCAAGGCGCCGATGTCAGTCACCTCGCGCGCGGTAGGGAGGTACTCGCTGGAGTGGGCCAGGATCCGATCCAGGCCGGCCGGCCCCCTGACCAGGGCCAGCGACAGCAGCCAGGACAGCGATGCGGCGTACGACGCCAGCAGGAGGCGTCGCCACGACAGGGCCTGCCACCTGCCCGCCGAGGCGACCGCGCCGACGGCGAGCAGGACCGCCGGGACGGTCCCCACGCCGAGGGCGGGTCGCCAGAAGCCGTGGAGCGGCGCGAGCCCGAAGCGGTCGCTGCGGGCATCGACGTCCCAGTCGATCGCGAAGGGCAAGGAGAAGGCGACGACGATCAGGACCGAGGCCGTCACGAGGCCCACCAGGGCGGTCCGGGAACGGTCGCGCGACATGGGACGACCCTAGGCAGCGACACTCCGCCGCACGTCAGCCGGTCGTAGGACGTCAGGGCTTCGTAAGACCTTCCGGCCGTCTGCGCGGAGTCTGCGCCCTAGTTTCACAACCATGAACTGTGATCTCGTGCTGCCGTGTCGTGATGAGGCACCCGCGCTGGCCGTCCTGCTCCCGCGCATCCCTGCCTGCTTCTCGGTCATCGTCGTCGACAACGGCTCGCGCGACGACACCGCCGAGGTGGCCGCCCGGCTGGGTGCGCGCGTGGTGACCGAGACGCAGCCCGGGTACGGCGCCGCGGTGCACGCCGGGCTGGTCGCTGCGCGCAGTGACTTCGTCGCGGTCATGGACGGAGACGGGTCGTTCGACCCCGCATCGCTGCTGCCTCTGCTCGACGACGTGGCCTCGGGCCGCGCCGATCTCGCCGTCGGCCGCCGCCGGCCGGTGCGCAGCAGTGTCTGGCCATGGCACGCACGAGTCGGCAACGCGCTGGTCACCGCGTGGCTGCGTCACCGACTGGACATGACACCGCACGACATCGCACCCATGCGGGTGTGCCGCCGCCAGGCACTGCTCGACCTCGACCTCCGCGACCGGCGCTTCGGTTATCCGGTCGAGCTGTTGCAGGCCGTCACGGTGGCCGGTTGGCGGATCACCGAGCACGACGTGCCCTACCACCCGCGGGCCGCAGGCACCCGGTCGAAGGTGTCGGGCTCGGTGCTCGGCACCCTGCGCACGGCCCACGACTTCTCCAAGGTGCTGGCGTCATGAGCGCGTTCACCGTCCTGGTCATGGCCAGGTCGCCGGTGCCCGGTCAGGCCAAGACCCGGCTCGGGGCGGTGATCGGCCACCACCGTGCCGCCGACCTCGCGGCGGCCGCCCTCACCGACACGGTCGCCGCCTGCCGTGCCGCCGGCGTGCGCACCGTGATCGCCCTGGCCGGAAACCTTGCCGACTGCCCGCAGGCCGAGGCCCTCACCCGAGTCACGGCCGACTGCGAGATCGTCGCCCAGGAAGGCATCGACTTCTCCCACCGGCTCGTGCAGGCCCACCGGGTCGCCGGGCCGGGTGTGGTCGTCCAGATCGGGATGGACACTCCGCAGGTCACCGCCGCCGACCTGCGCGCCGTGGCGGCCGGGCTGTCCGGGCACGACGCAGTCCTGGCCCCGGCCACGGATGGCGGCTGGTGGGCCCTGGCGCGTCGAGGCCCTGCGGTCGTCCAGCCGCTGGCAGAGGTAGTCATGTCCACGCCCGGCACCCGCTTCGCCCGACTGTGGCGCGACGTCCACGTCGCGGAGGCATCATGACGGCCGTCGAGGTGTCGTTCAGCGAGGTCTTCGCCAGTGCCCTGCGCGGCCACCCGTGCACGGTCGTGGGAGTGCACGAGCAGCCGCTCACCCTGCCGGTCGACCGCTGGACCCGTGCCGCCGACGCGGACGACCTGCGCCTGCTCGATCTCTGCGTCGGCCCGACGCTGGACGTCGGCTGCGGGCCCGGACGCCTGACGGAGGCGCTGGCTCGAGCCGGCCACGTCGCCCTGGGCATCGACGTCGTCGAGGAGGCGGTGGTGCGGACCCGGAACCGCGGTGGCTGCGCCCTGCTGCGCGACATCTTCGACCCGGTCCCCGGCGAGGGGCGCTGGCAGACCGCACTGCTGGCCGACGGCAACATCGGCATCGGCGGCGATCCCGGGGCCCTGCTCGAACGCGCCTGCGCGCTGCTGGCACCCGGCGGCCGGATCGTCGCCGAGGTGGCGGCACCGGGTGCGGCGAGCACCAGCAGCTGGGCCACCCTGGAGTCAGCACACCATCGCAGCCGGCCGTTCCGGTGGGCGGTGGTCGGTGTGGACGGCGTCGGCCTCCTGGCAAGCGCGGTCGGACTGCGCGTGAACGGCCGCCACCAGATCGGCCAGCGCTGGTTCGTCGTCATGACGCAGGCGTCATGATCAGCCCGCCCGCACCCGAGCACTTCACCTCGCGGCTGCGCAGCCCGACGGTCGCCGCCCGAGTGGGCGTCTGGCTTGGGGTCGCCTTCACGCTCTGCTTCGTCACCGGCCTGATCAGTCACTACGCACAGCTGCCCTCGCACCCGATCCCGTGGCCGACCAGCCCGAGCTGGGGCTATCGGCTGACCCAGGGGCTGCACGTCTCCAGTGGGCTCGCAGCCATCCCGCTGCTCCTGGTCAAGCTCTGGGCGGTCTACCCGCGACTCTTCGAGCGACTCCCACTGCGCGCGCCCGGTCGGCTCGCGCTGGCCGGGCTCGAACGAGGCTCGATCGGCGTCCTCGTCGCCGCCTCCGTCTTCCAGCTCGCCACCGGCGTCCTCAACGCCGCGCAGTGGTATCCGTGGCGCGAGTTCTCCTTCCGCACCACGCACTACGCACTCGCCTGGGTGTCGATCGGGGCACTGGCGCTACACATCGCGGTGAAGCTGCCCGTGATCCGAGACGTGCTGGCGCGACCCATCGACGACACCACCCACGACCGTCCCACCGCGGTGACTCCCGGGCCCCTCACGCGTCGCGGACTGGTCCGCGTCACGTTCGTCGCGGCCGGCGTCCTCACCGTCCTGACCGCCGGCAGCACCGTGCCCGCGCTGCGCCGCATCTCGCTCTTCGGGGTCCGATCGGGTCGCGGGCCTGCGGGGATCCCGATCAACAAGAGCGCCCGCGCCGCCGTCGTCACGGCCAGCGCGACCTCCGCGGACTACCGCCTCTCGTTGGTGGTCGACGGCACGCCGGTGCGCGAGCTCACCCTGGCCGAGCTCCGTGCCCTCCCCCAGGTCACCCACACCCTCCCGATCGCCTGCGTGGAGGGCTGGAGCGCGAGCGGGGAGTGGCACGGAGTCACCGTGCGCGACCTGCTCGCCCTCGCCGGCGTCCCCGCCGGGACCGACGTCATCGTCACCTCGCTCCAGGAGCACGGCGCCTTTCGGCGTACGTCCTTGCCGGGCAACGTCGCCGCCGACCCGCGCACGCTGCTGGCCCTCGGCCTGAACGGCGAGCCCCTGGCCCTCGACCACGGCTATCCCGCGCGACTGATCGCGCCCAACCGGCCCGGTGTCCTGCAGACCAAGTGGGTCAGCTCGCTGGAGGTGACGACGTGAGAGTCGTGATCGCGATCATCGGCACTGGCTTCGCTGCGTACGGCGGCTGGCTGGCGCTCAGCCGGCAGGACGTCGGCCAGCTCGTCGAGGTCGGCCTCTGGCTGGCTGCCGGCGGCCTCGCCCACGACGGGGTGGTCGCTGGCCTGGTGCTTGTGGTGGCGCTGCTCGGACGCCGTCTGCTGCCGAGCGCTGCGCAGGCTCCGGCCACCATCGCCCTCATCGTGTGGGGCAGCACCAGCCTGGCCGTGCTGCCTGTCCTGGGTCGCTTCGGTGCCCGGTCGGACAACCCGACGCTGCTGGACCGGCCCTACCTGACCTCGTGGCTGGCGCTCACCGCCGCTACCGTCGTGGTGGTCGTGCTCGTGAGCGCGTGGCGAGCGCGCCGCTGCGACGACTCGGCGCCCACCACCGGGGAGGACTGACATGGGCCACATCCTCGTCGTCGACGACGACGTCACGGTCCGTGAGGTCGTGGTGACCTACCTGCGGGCGGCCGGTCACGACGTGACCGAGGTGGCCGACGGATTGGGCGCCCTGGCGGCAGCCCTGGAGCGGCAGTTCGACCTGGTGCTGCTCGACGTGATGATGCCCGGCATGGACGGCCTCGAGGTGGCCCGGCGGCTGCGGCTCGCCGGCGACACGCCGATCGTGCTGCTGACTGCGCTCGGTGACGAGCAGGACCGCGTGCTGGGCCTCGAGCTGGGCGCGGACGACTACGTCACCAAACCGTTCAGTCCCCGCGAACTGACCCTGCGGGTGGCCTCGATCCTGCGTCGCACCGGCGAGCCCACGGCAGCTGCTCGGGCGGTCCTGGTCGACGGCGACCTCCGGGTGGACTGCAGGCGGCACGAAGCCACCCTCGCGGGCGAGGCACTGAGCCTCACGGGTCGCGAGTTCGACCTGCTCGCGCACCTGATGGCCCACCCGGGTGAGGCGCTCTCGCGCGACGACCTGATGCAGCAGGTGTGGGGCTGGAGCTTCGGGGACCAGTCCACCGTGACCGTGCACGTCCGCCGGCTGCGCGAGAAGGTGGAGGCCGATCCGCGCAGCCCGCGCCGGCTCGTCACCGTCTGGGGAGTCGGCTACCGGTGGGAGGTCAAGGCATGAACGGTGACCAGATCGAGATCGTGCTGGTGTCCGCTGCCTCGGCGCTGTCCGTGGGTGTGCTGGGCCTCGCCGCCGCCTGGCTGCTGCGCAACCGGTCGCTGCGGTGGCAGCTGATCGTGATCGCCGTCGTGTCCGTGCTCTCGGTTCTCGGCGGCATCCTCGCGATCGCCCAACGCATGCTCATCTCGCCCCACGACCTCGACGTCGTCACCACCGTGACCGTCGTGGGCGCTGCCATCTCGCTGTTGGTGGCCCTCGCGCTGGCGTCCGCCGTGTCCCGCTGGTCGCGGACGCTGCGCGACGACGTGCGTCGTGTCGGCTCGGCCGGAGCAGCGATCGCCGAACGCCGAGGTCCGGCGGAGCTGCAGGCGCTCTCCGCCGAGCTGGCTGCCACCCACCGGCGGTTGGCCGAGGCGGACGAACGTGAGTCACGACTGGAAGCAGCTCGTCGCGAGCTCGTGGCGTGGGTGTCACACGACCTGCGCACCCCCCTCGCCGGGATCCGGGCCATGACCGAGGCCCTGGAGGACGGCATCGCCGTCGACCCCAACCGCTACCACCGACAGATCCGCGCGGAAGTCGACCGGATGGTGCGGATGGTCGACGACCTCTTCGAGCTCTCCCGCATCAATGCGGGAGTCCTGTCCCTGGCACCCGTTCCCCTGCTCCTCGTCGACCTGGTCAGCGAGGCCCTCGCCGGCGCCGGCGCCATCGCCACCGCCCGCCGTGTGCGCCTGGACGGCGACGTCCCGCACGGGCTGGAGGTGCACGCGGATCCGGCCGCTCTCGCACGGGTGCTGGCCAACCTGATCGCCAACGGCATCCGGCACACTCCTGCCGACGGCACGGTCCACATCGCCGCGCGGGCCGTGCCCGGGGGCGTGGAGATCGGGGTCACCGACGGCTGCGGCGGCATCCCCGACGACGAACGCGAGCGGGTCTTCGACGTGGCCTTCCGCGGCACCGAGGCGCGCAGTCCGGCGGCCCCCGACGAGGTCGACACCGGCGGCGCCCGAGCGGGCCTGGGGTTGGCCATCGTCAAGGGCATCGTGGAGGCGCACGACGGCGCGGTGACCGTCGCCAACGTCCGGGAACCGGCCTCGGGCTGTCGTTTCCTGATCAGGCTGCCCGCCTGAGCGGGTGACCGTTCGTCGCGCCAGATCGACCGCTCACCGATGCGCGCGGTCCACCCGGCGACGTACCCACCCGTCACCCTCGCGGTCACCCCCGGGCCGGTGCCACCGTGACGGCGATCACACCCCGTGACCTGCCTGCACGAAGGGAAACCCCGTGAGCACCGAATCAAACGAACGAGCCGCGCTCGGAGATCCGGTCTACGACCGGCTCCACGCGACGCCCGAGTTCACCGAACTGCGCCACCGTTACCGCAGCTTCGTCTTCCCCGCGACCGTCGCGTTCCTCGCCTGGTATGGACTCTTCGTCGTGATGTCCATGTGGGCGGGCGGCTTCATGGGCACCAAGGTCGTCGGCAACATCAACATCGCGCTCATCTTCGGACTCCTGCAGTTCGTCACGACGTTCGCGCTCGCCTGGGTCTACGCGCGTTACTCCAACGCCAAGCTCGACCCGCTCGCGCGTTCGCTCGACGAGCAGTACGCCGCCGGCCGCAACGATGGAGGGCAGGTCTGATGCAGGGTCACCAGATACTCACCACGGGGCTGTTCCTCAGCGTCGTCGCGCTGACCGTCGGGATCACGATCTGGGCGAGCCGCAACTCGTCCGGAGCGGCCGACCACTACGCCGGCGGGCGCAACTTCTCCGGCTTCCAGAACGGTCTCGCCATCGGCGGCGACTACATGTCAGCCGCCTCGTTCCTCGGCATCTCCGGCGCGATCGCACTGTCGGGCTACGACGGCTTCCTCTACTCGATCGGGTTCCTGGTGGCCTGGCTGGTGGCGCTGCTGCTCGTCGCCGAGGTCCTCCGCAACTCCGGTCGCTACACGATGGCCGACCAGCTCGCCTACCGGATGAGGCAGCGGCCGGTCCGCACCGCCGCGGCCACGTCCACGGTGGTCGTGTCGATCTTCTACCTGCTCGCGCAGATGGTCGGCGCCGGCGCGCTGGTCGCGTTGCTGCTCGGTGTCACGAGTGAGGGCATCAAGAACCTGACGATCTTCTTCGTCGGCGCGCTGATGATCTTCTACGTCACCGTCGGCGGCATGAAGGGCACCACCTGGGTGCAGATCGTCAAGGCCGTCCTGCTGATGGCCGGGTCCGCCCTGATCGTGGTCCTCGTGCTCGCGAAGTTCGGCTTCAACCTCTCCGACCTCCTCGGCACTGCCGCCGCCAACAGCGGCAAGGGCGGCGCGTTCCTGGAGCCCGGGCTCAAGTACGGCGTCAGCACGACGTCGAAGATCGACTTCATCTCCCTCGGCCTCGCGCTCGTGCTCGGCACCGCCGGGCTGCCTCACATCCTGATCCGCTTCTACACGACCCCGACGTCGCGCGACGCCCGCAAGTCGGTGCTGTGGGCGATCGGCCTGATCGGCACCTTCTACCTCTTCACGCTGGTGCTCGGCTTCGGTGCCGCCGCCCTGTTGGACACCGACGCCTACGCCAAGGTGGCGGCGTCCGGCGGCAACCTCGCCTCGCCCCTGCTGGCCGAAGCGGTCGGCGGTGGACCCGGCTCGACCGGTGGCGCCGTGCTCCTCGCCGTGATCTCGGCGGTGGCCTTCGCCACCATCCTCGCCGTGGTCGCCGGTCTCACGCTGACCTCCAGCGTCTCGGTCGCGCACGACCTCTACAACAGCGTCTGGAAGCGGGGTACCGCGTCCGAGGCCCAGGAGCTGAGGGTCTCCCGCTACGCCGCTGCCGGCATCGGCCTGATCGCCATCCTGCTCGCGATCCCGGCGCAGAAGCTCAACATCGCGTTCCTCGTGGCCCTGGCCTTCGCGGTCGCGGCGAGCGCGAACCTGCCCTCGATCATCTACAACATGTTCTGGCGCCGGTTCAACACCCGTGGCGCCGTGTGGAGCATCTACGGCGGCCTGATCTCCTCCGTCGGCCTGGTGATCTTCAGCCCCATCGTGTCCGGCAAGGGCATCGACGCGGTCACCGGCAAGAACCTGTCCCTGCTGCCCACCAGCATCGACATCTCGTGGTTCCCACTGGAGAACCCCGGCATCGTCTCGATCCCGCTCGCGTTCTTCCTGGGCTGGCTCGGCACGGTGACGTCGAACGAGCCGGAGGCCGAGGCTCGTTACAACGAGCTCGAGGTGCGCGCGTTGACCGGTGCTGGCGCCGAGGTTGCCGTCAAGCACTGAAGCCCGTCTGGAACGCCCAGCGGTCCGCCGGTCAAGGGGGCCGGCGGACCGCTGGTGTGCGGAGACGCACCTGTCACCGTTGACAGCGCCGCTCCCGTCCGGATGACGGGTGGTCGCCGCCGCGGCGCCCGAGTAGTTTCACCAACGACAGCCGACGTACCAGTCACAGGAGATGTCATGGCCGACCAGACCCTCGCGAACCTCAGCACCGAGGAGCGCCGCTTCGAACCCCCGGCCGATCTTGCGGCCAACGCCAACGTCAAGGAGGAGGCCTACGACCGGGCGGCGTCGGACCGTGATGCGTTCTGGGGCGAGGCCGCCGAACGCCTCGACTGGGGGCAGCGGTGGAACCAGGTCCTGGACTGGTCCAACCCGCCCTTCGCGAAGTGGTTCGTGGGCGGCACCATCAACGCCGCGGTCAACTGCGTCGACCGCCACGTCGACGCCGGGAACGGCGACAAGGTCGCGCTCCACTGGGTCGGCGAGCCCGAGGACGACACCCGCGACGTCACCTACGCGGACCTGTTGGACCAGGTCTCCCGGGCCGCCAACGCGCTGACCGACCTCGGTGTGAAGAAGGGCGACCGGGTCGCCATCTACATGCCGATGATCCCCGAGGTCGTGGTCGCGATGCTGGCGTGCGCCCGCCTCGGCGCCCCGCACACGGTGGTCTTCGGTGGCTTCTCCGCCGATGCGCTCGCGTCCCGCGTCACCGACTGCGGCGCGAAGGTCATCCTCACGGCCGACGGTGGTTACCGCCGTGGCGCTCCGAGTGCGCTGAAGCCTGCCGTCGACGAGGCCGTGGCCAAGGTGGGTGACCTCGTCGAGCATGTCGTCGTCGTACGACGCACCGGCCAGGACATCGACTGGGACGACAGCCGCGACGTGTGGTGGCACGACGTCGTCGACGCCGCCTCGCCCGACCACGAGGCCGAGATGCACGACTCCGAGCACCCGCTCTACGTGATGTACACCTCCGGCACGACCGGGACGCCGAAGGGCATCCTGCACACGACCGGCGGCTACCTCACCGGCACCTCCTACACGCACTGGGCGGTCTTCGACCTCAAGGATGACGACGTGTACTGGTGCACCGCCGACGTCGGCTGGGTGACCGGACACAGCTATCTGGTCTACGGCCCGCTCGCCAACGGCGCGACCCAGGTGATGTACGAAGGCACGCCGGATGCCCCGCACCGGGGCCGCTGGTGGGAGATCATCGCGAAGTACGGCGTCACCATCTTCTACACCGCGCCGACCGCGATCCGGACCTTCATGAAGTGGGGCGACGACATCCCCGCCGAGCACGACCTGTCCTCGATCCGCCTTCTGGGCTCGGTCGGTGAGTCGATCAATCCCGAGGCCTACATCTGGTACAAGAGGCACATCGGCGGCGCCGACGCCGCCCATGCCGGGGCGCCCATCGTCGACACCTGGTGGCAGACCGAGACCGGGCAGATCATGATCAGCCCGCTGCCCGGTGTGACCGCGGGCAAACCGGGCTCGGCCATGAAGGCACTGCCCGGCATCTCGATCGACGTGGTCAACGACGAGGCCCAGTCGGTCGGCAACGGCAACGGCGGCTACCTCGTCATCCGCGAGCCCTGGCCCGCCATGCTGCGCACGCTGTGGGGCGACGACCAGCGGTTCATCGACACCTACTGGTCGCGCTGGGAGGGTCTCTACTTCGCCGGCGACGGCGCCAAGCTCGACGACGACGGCGACATCTGGCTGCTGGGCCGCGTCGATGACGTCATGAACGTCTCCGGGCACCGGCTCTCCACCACGGAGATCGAGTCGGCACTGGTCTCGCACCCCAAGGTCGCAGAGGCGGCCGTGGTGGGGGCGGCCGACGACATGACCGGCCAGGCGGTCTGCGCCTTCGTGATCCTGCGCGACACGGCCGGCGACGGCGGTCCCGACATCGTCCAGGAGCTGCGCAACCACGTCGCCAAGGAGATCGGCGCGATCGCCAAGCCGCGCCAGATCATGATCGTGCCCGAGCTCCCGAAGACCCGCTCGGGCAAGATCATGCGGCGGCTGCTCAAGGATGTCGCCGAGCACCGCGAGGTCGGCGACGTGACGACCCTCGCCGACTCGACCGTGATGGACCTGATCAAGGGCAAGGAGAGCTCGGCCTCCTCGGAGGACTGAGCAGAGCAGACACCTGAGGACGTGGTGAAC
>NZ_JANPEO010000081.1:0-2120 GCF_031422975.1 Nocardioides sp.
CTTCAACCTCCTCGGCCCGCTGACCAACCCGGCCCGGCCGGCAGCCCAGGCCATCGGGTGTGCCGATCCGGCGGCCGCCCCGGTGATGGCCGGCGTGTTCGCATCCCGCGGCGTCGACGCCTGGGTGTTCCGCGGGGATGACGGCCTCGACGAGCTCACCACCACCACGACCTCGACTCTCTGGGCTGTCCACGGCGGCGTGATCGAACAGAGCAAGGTCGATCCGGCGGAGCTCGGAATCGCACCGGCGACGACCGAGGACCTCAAGGGTGGCGACGCCGCTCACAACGCCGAGGTCATCCGCCGGGTGATGGCGGGCGAACAGGGACCGGCACGGGACGCGGTCGTGCTCAATGCCGGCGCAGCCCTCGCTGTCTACGACGACCCGACGGGTGCACCGATGACGGCATTGGCAGCCGGCATCGCCAAGGCCGCCGAGACCATCGAGTCCGGGGCGGCGCTCGCGACGCTCGAGCGATGGGTCGCGGCGTCGGCGCGCTGACTCTGTGTCGTTGTGCGCTCAGCCGTAGTAGCCGCTGGCCATGGCCCAGGCGTTGAGCAGTGCCAGAGCCGCGAACATGCCGAAGATCACGCGGTTGTTGTGGAGCCACTTCGTGCTGAACATGCGCACACCCCCGGTCGGATGTCATTCATTGTCATGTTCGCCGCCAGATGCCGCAACCCCAGTTGTGGCTATGCGGGGAGGTCGAGCACCCACGAGTCACCGTCTCGACGGAAGCCCACTCGGTCGTAGTACGCACCGACCATGCGCGGTGGAGTGACCACGCGACGGAACCCCTCGTCAGCGAGCATGCCGCTGCGCCGCCACACGAACTCGCCGGGGGAGAAGTCGCGGTAGCGCGGCGTGACGTAGTCCAGCCGGACCTGCGCGGTGTCGCCCTCGTCGTCGAGCAGCACGACTCCGACAGTCTCGTCACCCTTCTGGATGAGGTACGCGTGCTGTGCGTCCGCAGACGGATCGTGGACGAACTCGGGATTGAACCGCAGGATGTCGGGACCGTGCACACGCAGTGTGTGCCGGAGGTACTCGTCGTCCGGTCGGACCTCAAGGACCTCGAAGGCGGCCTCGTCGTGCCGATCGCGCAGCATGGTGACGATGAAGAACAGGTTGATGGCCGCGAGCACGATGTTCATGCCGACCATCGGCCATACCGCGAGGGCGCCGTTGAAGACCGTCAGGATGACGCAGGCGGCGAGATTGAGGATGCGCAACCGCAGCAGGCGCGACTGCAGAAGCGAATAGACGAGCAGTGCGCTGCCACCCCAGCCGAGGATGTCGAGCCAGTGGTTCTCGAGCCAGTTCACGAACGGAGGCTACTTCCTCGGGACTGGGCCAGAGCCATCAACGAACGCACTGGCCCGGCCAGTGCTCGGCCGGGCCAGTGCGAGTCGGAATCAGCGAACGACGTACAGCTTGGTGATCTTCGACTTGGAACCAGCGATGGTGCCGTTGCCGATGTAGACGGCCTTGATCTTGTGCTTGCCCTTCTTCAGCTTCGGCAGCTTCCAGGTGAGCTTGCCGTTGCGGGTGCTCACCAGAGTGAGGGTCTTCAGCGCCTTGGCGCCGTCGAAGACCTTGATCGCACCCACCGGCCCGGGCACTCCGGTCACGGTGACGGTGATGCCGATCTTGACCCGGGTGCCCGGCGGGACCCGGGTCTTCGACAGGGTCGCGGCCGTCGTGGATGCCATCTTGGGGATGCTCACCCCGACGGCAGTGGCAGCACCGTCGGCGTACCCGGTCCGGACTGCGGATACCGCAACGGAGATCGAGGTGCCCGCGTCCGCAGGAACAGTCCGGTAGGACGTGGAGGTGGCACCAGGAATCGGTGCGCCGTTGCGCAGCCACTGGTATCGGTATGAGGTCGGCTGACTGGACCAGACCCCCGGGGTCGTCATCAGGGACGAGCTCACTGCCGGGGTGCCGCTGATCACCGGCGTCGTCGTCGCGACCAGCGCACCGCCGGCGCTGACACTGACACCCGCGCTCGTCGTCGTCCCGGTGGAGTAGTTGGGCTTGGAGCCGGTGGCCTTGACCGAGATCGTCTTGCCGTAGTCACCGGCCTGAATGACGTAGCTGGGTCCGGAGCCGCTGCTGG
>NZ_JANPEO010000082.1:0-2488 GCF_031422975.1 Nocardioides sp.
CCACCCCCGCGCTGCCCGTCTCCCGCGCGGGGGGGGCCGCCGGTTTGGTGCTGCCCGGTTCCGGTGGGCGGCGCGCGGGCGCGCCCGACCGGATGGCGGCCGCCACCATGCAGATCCTTCGGCGCAACGTCGTCAGCCTCAAGGTCCTCGAGCCATGGGTCGCCCGGATCGCCGCCGGCGCCAACCCGTTCAACAGCACCGGAGAGCACGACCCCTACGAACTGGCCGGCAACGCGCAGGCATACCTGCGTTCGCTGCACGTGCAGCTCACCCTGGCCGGCAATCCCCCCGGAGTCCGTCCCGACCTGATCCTGGTCCTGGTCGAGGCCTTGAAGGCGACGAACTACCCCTTCCTGTCGCTGCCCAACCCCTCCTCCTGACCCGTCCACCCACCCGGGCCACCCGGAGGGGTCGATGCTCTAGCGTGCGGGCATGAGCGATGACGACATCTTCGGACACAGCGGCGAACTCGCGGTCTCGGTCGCCCGGGCACACGGCGTGGAGACCATGTTCACACTGTCGGGGGCACACGTCTTCCCGATGTACGACGGGGCGGTCAAGGCCGACCCGCCGATGCGCATCCTCGACGTGAGACACGAACAGACCGCTGCCTTTGCCGCCGAGGCGACCGGCAAGCTGACCCGGGTGCCCGGGTTGGCGGTCCTGACGGCCGGACCGGGCGTCACCAACGGCATCTCCGCCATCGCCCAGGCCCAGTTCGCCGGCTCCCCGATGGTGGTCGTCGGCGGACGCGCGCCCGCCAACCGCTGGGGCAGCGGCGCCCTCCAGGAGATCGACCACCTGCCGATCGTCTCGCCCGTCGCCAAGCAGGCCCGCACGCTGCACACCGCAGGTGACGTCGCGGCCGGCTTCGATGACGCCTTCACCGTCGCCCGCTCCTCGCACCGCGGTCCGGTGTACGTCGACATCCCCATGGACGAGTTCTTCAACTCCGGCTCCGGCCCGGCCTCCGCCTGGTCGCTCGCACCCGCCCTCGAGCCCGACGGCGACGACGTGGCCCGGATCGCCGGTCTGCTGGCCGAGTCGCGGCACCCGCTGCTGATCCTCGGCACCGACGTGTGGGCCGACCACGCCGAAGCCGCCGCGCTGCGCCTCGTCGAGGCCCTCGGGGTTCCGACGCTGACCAACGGCATGGGTCGCGGACTACTGCCGGGCGGCCACCCGCTGCTGGTCACGAAGGCGCGTGGTGCCGCGATCAGCGGCGCCGACCTCGTCATCGTCGTCGGCACCCCGCTCGACTTCCGCCTGGGCTATGGCGTCTTCGGCGGCCCCGACAAGAACCCCGACGGCGCCTTCGCCAAGGTCGTGCATGTCGCCGACTCCCCCGGCCAGCTCGCCACGCACGCCGAGCTGGCCGCGTCCGCGGCCGGTGACCTCTCGACGGTCCTGGACGGTCTCGTCGCCGGGGTCCAGGGCTCCGCCCGCACGCCTGACTGGTCCGCGTGGGCCGGCGAGCTCGCCGACGTCGTCCGGGCGACGGCCGCGCGCGACACCGAGCTCCTGACCGCCGAGGCCGATCCGATCCACCCGGCCCGCATCTACGGCGAGCTCGTCCCCCGGCTCGCCGACGACGCGGTCGTGATCGGCGACGGCGGGGACTTCGTCAGCTTCGCGGGCAAGTTCGTCGAGCCCAAGCGCCCCGGCGGTTGGCTCGACCCCGGCCCCTACGGCTGCCTCGGCGCCGGCCTCGGCGCCGCGATCGCCGCCCGGCTGGCCCGCCCGTCCGCACAGGTCGCGCTGCTCCTCGGCGACGGTGCCGCCGGCTTCTCACTGATGGACGTCGACACCTTGGTCCGCCACGACCTGCCGGTGGTGATGGTGATGGGCAACAACTCCGCCTGGGGTCTGGAGAAGGGCCCGATGCAGATGCTCTACGGCTATGACGTGGCGGCCGACCTGGCCCAGCAGACGGCGTACCACGAGGTCGTCAAAGCCCTCGGTGGCGCCGGTGAGAAGGTCACGGACCCGGCGCAGATCGGCCCCGCACTCGACCGGGCCTTCGACTCCGGCGTGCCCTACCTCGTCAACATCATCACCGACGTCAACGCCGCCTACCCGCGTAGCACCTTCGGGATCTGATGCAGCTGCGTCGCGCGCGGATCGAGGAGTACGCCCCAGTCGGCGAGCTGACAGTGGCGGCGTACGCCCGCTTCACGCGGGGTCCCGACGACCCCTACCTCGACCGGCTCCGCGATGCGGCAGCCCGCGCCGGCCAGGCGGAGCTGTGGGTCGCGACCGGCGACGACCAGCTGCTGGGCACGGTCACGTCGTGCCCGCCCGGCTCCCCGTGGCGCGAGCTCGCCGCCGACGACGAGGGCGAGTTCCGGATGCTGGCGGTGCACCCGGACGCACGTGGTCAGGGCGTGGGCACGGCCCTGGCCAGGCTGTGCGAGGAGCGGGCGCGCGCCCAGGGCGCCACGGCCATGGTGCTGTCGTCGCTGCGAGAGATGCACGGGGCCCACCGCAT
>NZ_JANPEO010000083.1:0-2680 GCF_031422975.1 Nocardioides sp.
GGATCACGGCACCGTCGGGCTCATAGAGGAACCCGCCCAGCTCCCGGACCGGTCGCGGGAGACCGATGAACGGGTCGTCCTCATCGGTGATCGTGGCGAGCCCGCCGTCACCGATGACGGTGGCTCGGCGCTCGGTGGTCGCGAAGACGGGCGCCCACAGCACGGCCTCCTTCACGTCGCCGGCGTCGCTGACCCACTCGGCCTCGACGTGGTCGGGGATCAGGTCGTGCGCAATCCCCGGCGCCACCTTCACGACGCCTCGACCAGCCAGCAGGTCGAGGACGAAGGGCCAGGGCGGATTCCAGCCCTCGATGTCGAACACGCGGCCGCGGGGCCCCCGTCGAGCGGGATCCGCGAACGCCGCCCCGAAGCCGGATGGATCGATGGTGGCCACGTCCGCGACCTCCACGGCACCCGGCAGTCCCAACGCGGCCAGGTTGGCGCGGGCCGCGGTCACGCGCACCGGATCGAGGTCCACGCCGGCTGCGATCAGGCCCGCGCGGGCGAACGCGATGAGGTCGCCGCCGATGCCACAGCCCAGGTCGACCACGCTCGAGGGCCGGGCCGCGGCGAGCCTCGCCGCGCGATGCTCGGCCACGCGCAGGCGCGTCGCTTGCTCAAGTGCGTCCGGAGTGAAGAACATGAGGGGTGCCAGATCCCCGAACTTCGCGACCGCGCGCGTCCGCAGTTCCACCTGTGTCAGCGCCGCCGCAGCGCGTTCGGGGTCGGGCTCTGCCTTCCGCACTGCGGTTGCCGCGCGCACTGGATCGCCTGCGGCGTCGGCGTAGGCCCCCATCGCGACCTCGAGGAGATCACGCCCGGCATCGGTCAGCAGCCATTCGAGCGTGGGGACGTCCATTCGCGCATCTTGTCAGGTGGGCCCCCGCGGGCCGGCGAGGTGGAGATGGCAAGGTCATGACCGTGCGCACGCTCATTCGGCTCCTGGCCCTGGTCCTCGTCATCGCTGTCCTCGCTGGGGGCGGTGTCTGGCTCTCGCAACGAGAGCAGGGCGGACTCAAGGCGGGCACCCTCGTCTCCGAGACCGCGTCCGAGGCGCTCGTCGGCCGCACGGCCGAGGTCCGGGTGCCGTGGGGCACGTTGCAGGTGACGGTGTCGGAGCCGATCGCGGAGACCGAGGACGGCAAGCAGGCCGGCCGCGGCGCGAGCCTCGTCGGCGTCCAGGTCGCACTCGACGGACCGGAGGACCTGCTGGTGGCCGACCGGCTGCCTGGCGGAGCGCTGCAGGACCCGACGTTCACCCTGGTCGCCGACGAGCAGGAATACCTGCTCGAGGGGCTGGCCGGTTGGGTCGAGGACAACGAGATCGCCCAGGTCGCGCGTCGCCAGTACGTCGCGGTGAAGGGCGAGCCCGAGCAGATCAGCCTGCGCGTCGGCTACGACGGAGTCGACCAGGTCGTCGACGGCCTCACCGGCGACCTCGACCGGGACGCTGCCAAGCCGCTCTACGAGCTCGGCTTCGCGAGCGGAGCCCAGCCGTGCGCAGACCCGCTGTGGAGCCCCGGCGCGTCCGACGTGGGTGAGAACGTCACGACCTGCCTGGTGACCTCGTCGGCGCAGCGGCCCTACGTCGCCGGCCTGGGATGGGCGCCGGAGGGCAAGAACTGGATGGTGGTCACGGTGCTGACCGGCGCACCGACCGAGTTCGAAGGCCCCGACGGCACCTATGAGGTGGCCGAGTCCACGTCGACGTACCTCCTCGACGCCCAGGGCCCGGAGGAGAGCTTCGCGCTCAACGACGCCCTGCCAGCGGGAGCGGGCGAGGACGCGAACGATCCGCAGGTCGTCATCTTCGAGGTCGACCCCGATCGGCCGACCGGGCAGTTCGAGGTCCGCACCCGGCTGACGGGCGAGACCGAGGTGACGACGGGCAAGAAGGGCAACCGGGAGACGAAGACCAGGACGTTCAGGGCACTCGTGGCCCAGGGCGCCTTCGTCTGATCCACTCTGGCACTCGGTAAGGGGGAGTGCTAACGTCTGTTCTGGCACTCGCAGCATCAGGGTGCCAGCGCTTGCAATGACGTGCGATCCCCGCGACGGCGCGCATCACGGCAAGCCCAAGCGTGCGAGGAACATCCGTTTCTCGAGTCCAGTTCAGCCCAACGTGGAAAGTGGAGGTCGACAAGTGTCGGTCAACATCAAGCCCCTCGAGGACCGCATCGTCGTCAAGCCGCTCGACGCCGAGCAGACCACGGCCTCTGGCCTGGTCATCCCGGACACCGCCAAGGAGAAGCCCCAGGAGGGCGAGGTCATGGCTGTCGGTCCCGGTCGCGTCGACGACAACGGCAACCGCGTCCCGGTCGACGTCGCGGTCGGTGACAAGGTCATCTACAGCAAGTACGGCGGCACCGAGGTCAAGTACGCCGGTGACGAGTACCTCATCCTGAGCGCCCGCGACGTCCTCGCAGTCGTTTCCTGACCTACCAGATAGTCCGTGCCGACAGGACCCCTGAATCCACGCGATTCAGGGGCCTGATCGTCGCGGACTATCTGCATTGACCACAAGGAGCATCTTTCTATGCCCAAGATTCTGGAATTCGACGAGAACGCCCGCCGCGCCCTCGAGCGCGGTGTCGACGCCCTCGCCAACACCGTCAAGGTGACGCTCGGCCCGAAGGGTCGTTACGTCGTCCTGGACAAGAAGTGGGGCGCCCCCACGATC
>NZ_JANPEO010000084.1:0-9227 GCF_031422975.1 Nocardioides sp.
CCATGGAGCTCAACCTCATGGGCGTCAGCGACGAGCTGCGCGACGCGTTCGTGCGTCGGCACGGCGCGAGCACCGACCGGGTGACCGAGTGAAGCCCCGCACCAAGGAGATGACCATCGACGAGGTGGTGGCTCGGCTGGAGAGCGGGATGACCATCGGCATCGGCGGGTGGGGGCCGCGGCGCAAGCCGATGGCGCTCGTGCGGGCCATCCTCCGCTCCGACCTGACCGACCTCACCGTCGTGTCCTGGGGCGGCGCCGACGTCGGGCTGCTCGCCGCCGCCGGCAAGATCAGGCGGCTGGTCTACGCCTTCGTCACCCTCGACTCGATCCCCCTCGAGCCGCTGTTCGCCCGAGCGCGACAGGACGCGACCATCCCCGAGATCTCCGAGTGGGACGAGGGGATGTTCTTTACCGGCCTCAAGGCCGCCTCCGAACGGCTGCCGTTCCTGCCGATGCGCGCCGGGCTGGGCAGCGACGTGCTGCGCAACAACCCGGAGCTGAGGACGGTGACGAGTCCCTATGCCGACGAGCAGACCTTCGTCGCCGTACCCGCCCTGACGCTCGACGTGGCGCTGGTCCACCTCAACCGCGCGGACGTCCACGGCAATGCGACCTACCTGGGCCCGGACCCCTACTTCGACGACCTGTTCGCGATGGCGGCCGACGAGGTGTACGTGTCGTGCGAGCGGATCGTCGACACGGCCGAGCTCACCCTCGACTCGCCGGTCCAGCGACTGCTGCTCCACCGGATGATGGTCACCGGCGTGGTCGAGACCCCCCACGGCGCGCACTTCACGACGTGCACGCCCGACTACGAGCGGGACGAGAGGTTCCAGAGGCACTACGCCACGAGCGCGGCCGAGCCCGGGGCCTGGGCGGCCTTCAAGGAGCGGTTCCTGAGCGGCGACGAGGCCGCCTACCAGGCCGCAGTTGCAGCGTTCGCGGAGGAGCAAGCATGAGCGAGTCAGGCATGGATGAGCGGTCCACCCGCGCCGAGGTCTGCGCCGCAGCGGTGGCCGACGCGTTCAAGGACGACGGCGAGATCTTCGGCTCCCCGATGGGCATCATGGCGACGCTGGGCGTGCGACTGGCCAAGCTGACGTCCAACCCCGACCTGGTCATCTCCGACGGCGAGTCGCTGTTCCTGGCCGGCGTCCCACCGCTGTTCGCCACCGGCGACGTGGTCGAGGGCTGGATCCCGTTCCGCCGCGTGTTCGACGTGGTGGCCTACGGCAAGCGCCACGTGATGATGGGCGCCAGCCAGATCGACCGGCACGGCAACCAGAACATCTCCGCCATCGGCGACTTCGCCCGGCCCGCGCGGCAACTCCTCGGCAGTCGTGGCGCACCGGGCAACACCGTCAACAACCGCACCTCCTACTGGGTGCCCAGGCACTCGCCCCGCGTCTTCGTCGACTGCGTCGACGTCGTCACCGGCGTCGGGCCGCGACGTGCGAGGGAGGCCGGGACGGCCGCGGCGGCGTTCAACGACATCCACCGGATCGTCACCGACCTCGGCGTCCTCGACCTGGGCGGCCCCGACGACACCGTCCGCCTGCTGTCCACCCACCCCGGCGTCACCGTCGAGGAGATCCAGGCCGCCACCGGTTTCGAGGTCCACGTCCACGGCCGACCGGAGGTCACCCGCGAGCCGGGCCCCGAGGAGCTCAGGCTGATCCGCGAGGTGCTCGATCCCCGCGGCCTCCGCCACCACGAGGTGCCGGCGTGATCCCCCAGCAGCTGAGGACCCGGCTCACCGAGCTCACGGGTGTGCGACACCCGGTCGTGCAGACCGGCATGGGCTGGGTCGCCGGACCGCGCCTGGTCAGCGGCACCGCCAACGCGGGTGGCCTCGGCATCCTGGCCGGCGCGACCATGACCCTGACCGAGCTCGAGCAGGCGATCATCGAGGTCATGGGCCGCACGGACGCGCCGTTCGGCGTCAACGTGCGGGCGGACGCGGCGGACGCACGTGCCCGGTGCGACCTGCTCATCGAGTACGGCGTGAGGGTGGCCAGCTTCGCCCTGGCTCCCACGCCCGAGCTGATGGCGAGGCTCAAGGAGCACGACATCGTCGTGATCCCGAGCGTCGGACTGGCCAAGCACGCCCGGAAGGTGGCGGGGTGGGGCGCCGACGCGGTGATGATCCAGGGCGGCGAGGGCGGCGGGCACACCGGCAGCGTGCCCACCTCGCTGCTCCTGCCGACAGTGCTGGACGCGGTCGACATCCCGGTCATCGCCGCCGGTGGCTACTTCGACGGTCGCGGGCTGGCCGCCGCCCTGGCCTGCGGCGCGGCCGGCATCGGGATGGGCACCCGCTTCCTGCTCACCGCCGACAGCGCGGTGCCCGAGGCGGTCAAGCGTTTCTACCTCGGGCACGACCTCAACGGCACCGTGGTCACCGACAAGGTCGACGGCATGCCGCACCGGATGCTCCGCACGCCCCTGGTCGAGCAGATCGAGGAGTCGTCGCGGCTGCGGCGCCTGTCCCCCACGCTCCGGCGCACGCTGGAGTTCAAGCGCGCCTCCGGCATGTCGTGGCGCGAGCTCGCCGTGGACGGGCGGGCGATGCGCAAGGCGCAGGGCCGGTCGCTGGCGCAGATGACGCTGGCCGCCAACACCCCGACGATGCTCAAGGCCGGGCTCGTCGACGGCGACACCGGTGCCGGCGTGCTCGCGGCCGGCCAGGTGGTCGGCGTCCTCGACGACCTGCCGACCTGCGAGGAGCTGATCGATCGGGTGGTCCTGCGGGCCGTGGCGGAGCTGCGCAGGGCAGCCGGCAGCATCGTCTAGCCTCGACCCGTGCTGATCTCCGACGAACACCGGATGCTGTTCGTCCACATCCCGAAGACGGGCGGCGCGTCCGTCGAGCAGCTGCTGCGCGAGATGTGTCCCGATGCCCGGTCGGTCGGCAAGCAGCGGCACGCGCGCTTGCGGCGGATCCTCACCCAGCACCCGGAGCTGGCGCCCTACTGGTCGTTCGGCTTCGTGCGCAATCCGTGGGCCCGGATGGTGTCGTGGTACGCCATGATCGAGACCTGGGACCGGCGTTGGGGGCCGGCCTCGGGCCGCCCGCAGGACAGCCGGTGGGGCTCCACGCGCGACGGCAATCCGCTGTGGCGCACGGTCGCCGCGTACGCCGACTTCGAGGAGTTCATCCTGCGGGGCACCGCCGAGATCGACCGGCTCGCGATGCCGCAGGTCGACTACCTCGTCGACGGTGACCAGCGCGCCGACTTCATCGGACGCACCGAGTCGCTGGGCGACGACATGGCGAGGGTCCAGCGCGAGCTCGGCATCGCGGTGACCGCGATCCCGCGCCGCAACACGACCTCGCACTCTTCCTACCGCGACTACTACTCCCCCGCGACCCGGAGGCGGATCGGCGAGGTCTATGCCAAGGACCTCGAGGCGTTCGGCTACGACTTCTGAGCGTGCCCGTGCGGGAGGTGTCTGGCCTTGCGCGGGCGGGTGGGTACGGCCAGGGGCGTGCCCCGTGCCCCGGCCCACTCCCCGGTGTCCAGCAAGCGTGACTGCACGGCGTACTCCGGCGCGAAGTAGTCGACGAGCTCGGCCCGCACCGAGTCCGTCAGCTCCGGGGCGACGCGTTGCCCGGACACGTTGCGCCGCTCGACGGACACGGCGGTGCCGAGGCGCTCGCTGAACCACGGCAACCACGCCCCGGGCCGCTCGACCGCGAACACGCGGTCCACCTCCACGACGCCGTCCACGGTGAGGAACTGACCCGGGCGCCCCCTCGGCGTCGGCGCCGTCGGATCACCGTCGACGTACTGCCTGGCAAAGCGCTCGAACGTCAGGTCGTGCGTGGAGTTGTCGCTGCCGTCGTCGAGCCGGGCGCGGTAGCGCCACCATGACTCGAGCCAGGCGATCGGGTCACGGAACATGGTGACGAGCTCGTAGCTGTCGCGCGGATGCCCGTCGGCGGCGAGGCCGGGAGCGATCCGCTTGGTGAATCCCGAGCAGCCGAGGTGCTTGCGACTCGGTGGCCGGTCGATGACGAGGGAGGCGTACGGCGCCAGCGCGGACTCGATCGAGGTCGACGCGCACTTCGGCATCGCCAGCAGCACGAAGCCGTGTGCGGGGAAGGCCATCATGGCGACCGATCATGGCAGAGTTAGGGTTCGGCTCGTGTCACGCCCGTCTGTCGCCGCCGCCGCCCTCCTGCTCGTGACCGGGCTGGCGCTGTCGGGCTGCACCCTGGGTGGGGACGAGGATCCCGTCCCCAGTCCGCCGCCCTCGACGTCCGGCGTCACGATCGGCGACCAGCCCAACATCGTGCTGATCACCTCCGACGACCAGACCAAGCTGGAGCTGAAGTGGATGCCGCAGACCCGGCAGCTGCTCGGCAAGGCCGGACTGACGTTCAACAACATGATCGCGCCGCACCCCAACTGCTGCCCGGCTCGCGCGCAGATCCTCACGGGGCAGTACGCCCAGAACAACGGGGTGCGCACCAACTCGCCGCCGTGGGGCGGGCACGAGGGTTTCGACCCGAGGACGGCCCTGCCGGTATGGCTGCAGGAGGCCGGCTACCGCACGGGCTTCATCGGCAAGTACATGCACGGCTACGACGAGCACGACGGCATCGAGCCCGGCTGGGACCAGTGGAAGCCGATCGTCGGCACCCTGTCGGACTACAGCTCGTTCCTGCAGTACGACAACGGCCGTCTCGTGCAGTTCGCCGAGACCGACTACTACACCGACGTGGTCGCCCAGCAGTCGGCCGACCTGCTGACCGACTTCAGCAGCACCAGCGAGCCGTTCTTCCTCTGGTCCAGCTTCATCGCGCCGCACGGCACCTGTCAGGGCAGCAGTGAGGCCGACTGCTCCGGTCCACCGCCCGCCGCCGCTCGGCACGCCGGGCTGCTCGGCGAGATCACACTGCCGTCGCTGGCGTCGCCGTCGTTCAACGAGGAGGACGTCAGCGACAAGCGCAGCGACGTCCAGGCCGCACCACGGGTCGACCCGGCCGCGCAGCAGACCATCTTCACGCAGCGGCTGCGAACCCTGGCCGCGCTGGACGAGGCGGTCGCCGGCATCGTGACCGCCCTGGAGGTCGCGGGCGCGCTCGACGACACCGTCATCATCTTCACGAGCGACAACGGCTACCTCTTCGGCGAGCACCGCCTGGTGGGCAAGAACGTTCCCTACGAGGAGTCCTTGCGGGTGCCGCTGCTGATGCGCGGCCCCGAGATCCCCGCCGGCGAGCACCGTAGGCAGACGGTGGCGATGCTCGACTTCGCCCCGACGATCGCCGAGCTCGCGGGCGCCGATCCCATGATCGACATCGACGGCCGGAGCCTGCTGGGCTACGCCCTGCAGGACCGTCGCCAGCGCGACCGCGGCCTGCTCATCCAGGCCGGGTCGAGGGGCAAGGACGAGGCCACTGCCTGGCGGTGGCGGGGGGTCCGCACGAAGCGCTACACGCTCGTGCGTTGGCAGGGCCCGCGCTTCGTCGAGCTCTACGACCGCACGAACGACCCCCACCAGCTCACCAACGTGGCGCTGGACCCGGCCTACCGCCGTGTCCGCCTCGTGCTTGCCGACTACCTCGACACGCTCGAGGCCTGCACCGACTCGACGTGCCGGACCCTGGCGCCCGACCTCCCCGAGCCGGCACCCACCACGGGTTAGAGACGCTCGATGATCGTCACGTTGGCCTGACCGCCGCCCTCGCACATGGTCTGCAGGCCGTAGCGGCCGCCGGTGCGCTCGAGCTCGTTGAGGAGGGTCGTCATCAGCCGCGTGCCGGTGGCGCCGATCGGGTGGCCCAGGGCGATCCCGCCACCGTTGACGTTGACCTTCTCGTGCGGCACGTCAAGCTCGACCATCCAGGCCAGCACGACGCTGGCGAAGGCCTCGTTGCACTCGAAGAGGTCGATGTCCTGGACCGTCAGGCCGGTCTTCGCGAGGGCATGCCTGGTGGCCGCGATGGGACCGGTCAGCATCCACACCGGGTCGTCCCCGCGCACCGACAGGTGGTGGATCCGGGCGCGCGGCGTGAGCCCGTGCTCGGCCACGGCTCGCTCGGAGGCGATCAGCATCGCCGACGACGCGTCGCAGATCTGGCTCGCGACGGCAGCGGTGATCCGCCCGCCCGGGGCCAGCGGCTGGAGCGCGGCCATCATCTCCAGCGACGTCTCGCGCGGGCACTCATCGCTCGCAAAGTCCCCGACCGGGGCGATCTCGCGGACGAAGCGGCCCTCCGCCGTCGCCGTCCGGGCCCGCTCGTGGGACGCCAGCGCGAAGGCCTCCATGTCCGCCCGGCTGATCGCCCACTTCTCGGCGATCATCTCCGCCGAGTTGAACTGCGAGACCTCGACGTGGCCGTAGCGTGCCGCCCAACCGGGCGACTCGGCGAACGGGGTGGTGAAGCCGTACCGGTCGGCGACCAGCATCGCGGCGCTGATCGGGATGGCCGACATGTTCTGCAGGCCACCCGCGATCACGAGGTCCTGGGTCCCGGACATCACGCCCTGGGCCGCGAAGTGCACGGCCTGCTGGGACGAGCCGCACTGTCGGTCGATGGTCACGCCCGGCACGTGGTCGGGCAGTCCCGCGACCAGCCAGGCGGTGCGCGCCACGTCGCCGGCCTGCGAGCCGATGGTGTCGCAGCAGCCCATGATCACGTCGTCGACGAGGCCGGCGTCGATGCCGGTCCTGACGACCAGTGCCGTGAGCACGTGGGCGCCCAGGTCGGCGGAGTGCATGGCGGCGAGGGCTCCGCCCCGCCTGCCGACGGGGGTCCGGACCGCGTCCACGATGAAGGCCTCAGGCATGGGCGATCCCCTCCAGCAGGATCGTGAGGTACTGGTCAGCCACGTCGCGGTGGCTCAGGGCGCCGCCCGGGCGATACCAGCGGACCGCGACCCACACGGTGTCGCGGATGAAGCGATACACGAGGTCGATGTCGAGATCGGCCCTGAGCACCCCGGTCTCGACGCCCTCGCGCAGCAGCGTGACCCACACGTGGCGCGACTGGGCAGCCCGATCGGCGAGATAGCCGAACCGCTCGAAGGTGCCGAGGTGGCCCGCCTCGTTCTGGAAGATCGCGACCTCGGCCGGGTGCTGGTCGATCGCCTCGAACGAGAGCCGGACGACACGGTCGAGCTTGGTGCGGGCGTCGGCGTCGGAGGCCAGCACTGCGTCGTACGCCGCGAACAGCTCCTCCTGGAAGGTCGAGAGGATCTCGTCGATCATCGACTCCTTGGAGTCGAAGTGGTGATAGAGGCTGCCGCTGAGGATGCCCGCGGCGTCGGCGATGTCGCGGACGGTGGTGAACGTGTAGCCCTTCTCGGCGAAGAGCGTGGCGGCGATCCGGAGCAGCTCGCTGCGCCGACCGGTGCTGGTGGCGGCAGGCTCAGGCATGTTGGCTGCTGACGGAGATGACCTCGCCGGTGAGGTAGGACGAGTAGTCGCAGGCCAGGAAGATCATCACGTTGGCCACCTCCCACGGCTCGGCCGCCCGACCGAAGGCCTCGCGCTGCGTGAGCTCGTGGAGCAGCTCGTCGCTCGTCACCTTCGCCAGGAACGGGTGCATCGCCAGCGACGGCGAGACGGCGTTGACCCGGATGCCGTGCGCAGCGACGTCGAGAGCGGCGCATCGTGTCAGCGCCATCACCCCGGCCTTGGCGGCGGCGTAGTGGGCCTGTCCCTCCTGCGCGCGCCACCCGACGACGGAGGCGTTGTTGATGATGACGCCCTTCGTGCCGGCGGCGATCATCCGGTTGCTGGCGGCACGCACGCAGCGCATGGTGCCGGTGAGCGTGATGTCCAGGACCCGGCTCCACTGGTCGTCGGTCATCTCCGTGATCGCGGCGGTGCCGCCGAGTCCTGCGTTGTTGATCATCACGTCCACGCCACCGACCTCGTCGGCCGCGTCGAGAAGGGCTGTCACGTCGGCCTCCTGGGTGACGTCGCAGACTCTCGACCGCACGCGCTCGGCACCGAACTCGTCGGCCAGCGCCGACCCGACCTCGGCGACGCGGCGCTCGTGGGTGTCGGACAGGACGACGGCCTTCGCGCCCTCCTCGAGGGCGCGGCGGACGACGGCCGCCCCGATACCTGCGCCGGCCGCGGCGGTGACGACGACCACCTTGCCCGCCAGCAGGTCGTGGGGCGCGACGTAGTCGGGCACCGGTTGCTCCGGTCGGGTGGCGGTCATCCGCGAGGCTCCTTGGGTAGGCCGAGCACACGCTCGGCGAGGATGTTGCGCTGGATCTCGTCGCTGCCGCCGTAGATCGTGTCGGCGCGGGAGAAGAGGAAGAGACGCTGCCAGGCGTCGAGCCGACAGCCGGGTCCGTCGCCCGCGGTCAGGGCGGCCGGACCGGCGATCGCCATCGCGAGCTCACCGAGGTCGCGGTGCCAGTTGGCCCACACGAGCTTGGCGATCGACTCGGCTCCGGGTGCGGGGGCGTCGAGGGTGCGCAGCACGTTGGCCCTCATCACCGCAAGACCGACCCTGGCCTGCGCCAGCCGGTCGCGGAGCACGGGATCGGCCAGGGTGCCGTTGGTCCTCGCGAGTGCCACCAGGTCGCTCAGCTCACGCTCGAAGCCGACCTGCTGGGCCAGCGTGGAGACGCCCCGCTCGAAGCCCAGCAGCGCCATCGCCACGGCCCAGCCCTGCCCCGGCTCCCCGACGACCAGGTCGCCGGCCGTGCGCGCTCCGGTGAAGAACACCTCGTTGAACTCCGAGCCGCCCGTCAGCTGCTCGATCGGCCGGACCTCGATGCCTGCCTGGTCGAGCGGGACGAGGAGGAACGAGAGCCCCCGGTGGCGCTGCGAGCCCGGCTCGGTGCGGGCCACCACGAAGATCCAGTCGGACAGGTGGGCGTTGGAGGTCCAGACCTTCTGCCCGTCGATGACCCACTCCGTGCCCACCAGCCGGGCCCGGGTCTGCACGTTGGCGAGATCGGATCCGGCGTCGGGCTCGGAGTAGCCCTGGCACCACAGCTCGGTGACGTCCTTGATGCGGGGCAGGAAGCGCGCCCTCTGCACCGGCGTGCCGTGCGCGATCAGCGTGGGCCCCAGCAGCTCCTCGCCGAGGTGGTTGACACGAGCGGGAGCCCGGGCGAGGGCGTACTCCTCGTGGAAGATCACCTGCTGCGTGAGGCTCAGGCCACGACCGCCGTGCTCGACCGGCCAGCCCACGCAGGTCCAGCCGTGTGCGGCGAGGTGCCGGTTCCAGGCCAGGCCGACCAGGTC
>NZ_JANPEO010000085.1:0-5216 GCF_031422975.1 Nocardioides sp.
CCACGAACCGCATTTCGCCCGAGGGCAGGCGGAGCGTGGCGCGGCTGCCCTCGCGGGCCACCAGTTGGGCGGAGTTGCCGGCCGAGCGGGCGATCTTGGCGCCGCCGCCCGGACGAAGCTCCACACAGTGGATGGTGGTACCGACCGGGATGTTGCGCAGCGGCAGGTTGTTGCCGGGCTTGATGTCGGCGTTGGGGCCGGACTCGACGGGCGTGCCCTGCTCGAGGCCCTTGGGCGCCACGATGTAGCGCTTCTCGCCGTCGATGTAGTGCAGCAGCGCGATGCGCGCAGTGCGGTTGGGGTCGTACTCGATGTGAGCGACCTTGGCCGGAACGCCGTCCTTGTCGTAGCGACGGAAGTCGATGATGCGGTAGGCGCGCTTGTGACCGCCACCCTGGTGTCGGGTGGTGATCCGGCCCTGGTTGTTGCGGCCGCCCTTCTTGGGAAGGGGACGCGTCAGCGACTTCTCGGGCGTGGTCCGAGTGATCTCGACGAAGTCGGCCACCGAGGAGCCACGACGGCCCGGGGTGGTCGGCTTGTACTTGCGGATAGCCATATCAGTTCCTATTCAGCAGTCCGGTCAGGAGACCGGACCTCCGAAGATGTCGATGCGGTGACCCTCAGCGAGGCTGACGATGGCGCGCTTGGTGTTGGCACGCTTGCCGAGGCCGGTGCGCGTACGACGCGTCTTGCCCTGGCGGTTGATCGTGTTGACCGAGGTCACCTTGACGTTGAAGACCTTCTCGACCGCGATCTTGATCTCGGTCTTGTTGGCGTCAGGGCGCACGATGAACGTGTACTTGTTGGCGTCGAGGAGGCTGTAGCTCTTCTCGGAGACGACCGGCGCGATCAGGATGTCGCGGTGGTCCTTGTGCAGGGTGCTCACTTGTCGTCCTCCTTGGCAGCGCCACCGGCACGCGTGAAGCCAGCGGCCTCGGCGTCCTCGGCACTCTTGAACCAGAACTCGGCGTCGGTGGCGTCGTACCACTGGCCGTCGGGCTCGTGGTAGAGGCCCGAGTCGGCGTTGCCCTTCACGTCGTAGCCCTTGGGGGCCTTGCCGCTCTTGAGGGGCGCCTTGGCGCCCTGTGGCAGGGCCGAGGCCTCGTCGGCAGGCGCCTCGGACACGTCCGCGAACGCCTTGACCTCGGTCACGTCGTCGTCGGCCGGGGCCTCGGCGACGCCCTTGCGGGCACTGGCCTTGGCAGCGGTGCCGCTCACGAAGGCCTCGTAGGAGCCCGTCGTGAACACGACGTCGTCGCTGGCGAGCACGTCGTAGGTGTTGAGCTGGTCAACAGCCACGATGTGCACCTGCGGCGCGTTGCGCAGCGAGAGCCAGGTGACGGAGTCGCTGCGCTCGAGGACCACCAGGAAGCGGACCCGGTCGCTGAGGCTCATCAGCGCGGCCAGGGCCGTCTTGGTGGAGGGCTTGTCGGCAGAGATCAGGCCGTCGACGACGTGGATGCGATCGTTGCGGGCCCGGTCGGAGAGGGCGCCGCGCAGGGCGGCAGCCTTCATCTTCTTGGGGGTCCGCTCGCTGTAGTCGCGCGGCTTGGGGCCGTGCACGATGCCACCGCCGGTGAACTGCGGCGCGCGGGTCGAGCCCTGACGGGCGCGGCCGGTGCCCTTCTGCTTGTGGGGCTTGCGTCCACCACCGCGGACCTCGCCGCGACGCTTGGTGGAGTGCGTGCCCTGGCGAGCAGCGGCCTGCTGCGCGACGACGACCTGGTGGATCAACGGGACGTTGACCTCGACGTCGAAGATCGCGGCCGGGAAGTCAACCTTGACAGTCTTGGTAGCCATGCTCAGGCCTCCTGCGTCTTCTTGGCGGCCGAGCGCAGGACCACGAGACCACCCTTGGGGCCGGGAACGGCGCCCTTGAGCATGATCAGGCCCTTCTCGGCGTCGATGGCGTGCACCGTGATGTTCTGCGTGGTGACCGTGTCGCTACCCATGCGCCCGGCCATGCGCGTGCCCTTGAAGACACGACCCGGCGTGGCGCAGGCACCGATGGAGCCAGGCTTGCGGTGGTTGCGGTGGGCACCGTGCGAGGCGCCGACACCGTGGAAGCCGTGACGCTTCATGACACCCGCGAAGCCCTTGCCCTTGCTGGTGCCGGTCACGTCGATCTCATCACCGGCGGCGAACAGCTCGGGGCTGAGCTCCTGACCGATGGTGTAGGACGCGGCGTCGGCGGTGCGGATCTCCACCAGGTGGCGACGCGGGGTCACACCTGCCTTGGCGAAGTGTCCGGCGTCGGGCTGGTTGACCTTGCGCGCCTCGATCTCGCCGTAGCCGACCTGGATGGCGTTGTAGCCATCGATCTCGGGCTGGCGGATCTGGGTCACGACGTTGGTCGCAGCTGCGATCACGGTGACGGGGACGACGAGGTTGTTCTCGTCCCAGAACTGGGTCATGCCGAGCTTGGTGCCCAGCAGGCCCTTCACATTACGTTCCAGAGTGCTCATATCAGACCTCAGAGCTTGATCTCGATGTCGACGCCGGCAGGCAGGTCGAGGCGCATCAGCGAGTCGACGGTCTTCGGCGTGGGATCAAGAATGTCGATCAGTCGCTTGTGGGTGCGCATCTCGAAGTGCTCGCGCGAATCCTTGTACTTGTGGGGCGAGCGGATGACGCAGAACACGTTCTTCTCGGTCGGCAGCGGCACGGGGCCGGCGACCTTGGCACCCGTGCGGGTGACGGTGTCCACGATCTTGCGCGCCGAGGTGTCGATCACCTCGTGGTCATAGGCCTTGAGCCTGATGCGGATCTTCTGTCCCGCCATAGGTCTCTCTCGTCCTTATCGATCTCGTACGCCCCGTGGGGGTCGTACCGCGTTTCGGTCTGGTTCACGACACGTCCTCGGGTGAGTCCGTACCGCCCGTGCATCCGCCTCCCACCACCGACCCCCGAGGTCGGGCGTGTCGCGCTGTTTCCGCGATACGGGACCTGGATCTCGATGTGTTGTGTGGGGGGCACCCGACGGGTTCGTCGGGCTGATCGGGTCTCCTACTCGTCCAACTGGTGAGGTGCGGTGCACACGACGAACTCAATCGATCTTCGGAGACGCGATTCAGAAGTCAAGTGCTGCCACACTCCGCCAGCCACGTGTAAGCGACTCGCCGGAGCAACCGGACTATCTTGGCAGACATCAGGGCACGCGCCAAATCGGAATGGCTGGGCCCGGATTCGCCCTCCGGTGAGCGTAGGAATCGACCGCCCGACCAGGCTGATTCTCCCGGTGTGGTGACCGTGCGGCGCGCGATCGCCTCGCCTCCCCCGGACCGTCGCCGGGCGACCTGACAAGATTGCGCCCACGTCAGCAACCAAGGGGGAAGCCATGTCGGAGCAGTACCCGCCACCGCCCGGGTGGTCACCGCCGACTCGCCCTCCTGCGACCCAGCCCTACGCCGCTGCGCCGGCGGCCCACCCCCAGCAACGGCCCCGGCAACAGCCCCCGGCTGCGGCCCACAAGCCGGGAGCGATCCCGCTGCGCCCGCTGACCCTTGGCGACATGTACGACGCGGCCTTCAAGATCATCCGCTTCAACCCCCGGGCGACCGTCGGCTCCGCGGTGCTCGTCGCCGCGATCGCGATGGCGATCCCGGTGCTGGCGACCGCGGCGCTGGGCGCGGCACTCGACCTGTCGCTGGCCACCGAGCTGACGAGCGGCTCGGGAGGCGAGAGCGTGACCACGTCGGTCGACGGCGCGGACATCGCCGGCATCGTCGGCGTCTTCGGCTCGTTGGCGCTCGGCAGCGTGCTGCAGGGCATCGGGCTGATCCTGGTCGGCGGGATGATCGCCCACGTCGTCGCGGCCGCCTCGATCGGACAGAAGCTGTCGCTGGGCCAGGCCTGGGCGGCGACCCGCGGCAAGCGGTGGCGGCTGATAGGCCTCACCTTCCTGCTCGGGCTCACCACGGCTGTGCTCCTGGTGCTCTACGCCCTGAGCTGGGTCGTCGTGGTGATGACGACCAGCGGCTGGCAGGTCCCGGTGGTGTACGGCCTGATCAGCGTGCCGCTGTTCGCCGCGTTCTTCGTCTGGTTCTGGGTGCGCGTCTACTACCTGCCGGTGCCCGCGCTGATGCTCGAGCCGATCGGCGTGTTCGGCGCCCTCGGACGCGCCTTCCACCTCACCCGCACGGCGTTCTGGCGAACCTTCGGCATCGCCCTGCTCACCTTCGTCGTCGCCCAGATCGCCGGCTCGATGCTGTCCCTGCCGATCAGCTTCGTGAGCCAGGCTGTGCTCCTGGGTGGCGTGCCGGGGGAGGCCGGCGTCTTCGTCCTGGTCATGGGGCAGGCGATCGCCTCGGTGGTCACGGCCGCGTTCGTGGCGCCCTTCACCACGTCGGTCGCGACGCTGCAGTACGTCGACCTGCGGATGCGCGCCGAGGCGTTCGACGTGGTCCTGATGCAGCGGGCCGGACTCACCACCTCGGGTGGGAACCCTCGCCCGTGAGGTGGGGGCCGCTGCCCGATCCGCCCCTCGTGCCGACGCCGGAACAGGGGCGCGAGCTGCTGCGCCGTGAGCTGCTCGACCCGGCCTACCACCAGGACGACGTGATGCAGCGGCTGCTGGACTGGCTGCGCCGGTGGGTCCTCGACGTCCTCGATGCAGCCTCCAACGCTCCTCCCCTCTCGGCCTTCGCGGCGATGGCGATCGGCCTGCTGCTCGTGCTCGCGCTGATGTGGCTGGCCACGCGCGCCCGCACCGCGCCGCACCGCCGAGCCGGCGCCGACTCGGTCCTGCTGGACGCCTCGGTGAGCGCCTCGCAGTGGCGTGCTCGCGCGGAGCGGGCGCTGACCGAGGGGCGCCACTCCGACGCGCTCATCGACGGCTTCCGCGCGCTGGTCGCCCGCCAGGTCGAACGCGGACGCCTGGACTTGGTACCCGCGCCCACGGCCCGCGAGGTGACGCACGCGCTGCGGTCGGCCTACCCCGACCAGGCGGCAGAGATGTCGGAGGGCGCCCGGCTCTTCGAGCTGGTGCTGTACGGCGACCGCCGGGCCACGCCCGAACAGGCCGCGTTCGTGCTGGCCCTGGACGACGAGCTGGCGGTGGCCCGATGAGCGACTGGCTCCGGCGCAACCGCTCGCTGCTGGTCATCGGCCTGGGGACCCTGGCGGCCCTGGTCGTCGCCGTCATCTTCGCCGGCGGACCGCGGACCGGCGCCGACCACGACCCGGAGAACCCCGGCGCCCGCGGCGCCCGCGCGTTG
>NZ_JANPEO010000086.1:0-7719 GCF_031422975.1 Nocardioides sp.
GAGGACAACTACGCTGCGAGCGAGTCGGCTCCGTTCGCCGTCACCGTGGAGCGCAAGGCTGTCTTCAAGACGCCGGGCCTGTTCCTGGTCGGCAAGATCAAGCCCAATTTCGCCCACAAGGTGGTCGTCCTCAAGCGGAAGTTGGGCAGGAGGTACGTCGCCTGGAAGAAGGTCAGGACCAACGACGTGGGCGCGTTCCGGGTCAAGGCTCCGAACAAGACCGGCTTCAAGTTCAGCGTGAGGATTCCGTCCGATACGTCGTTCACGGGCTTCACGGACTACTACCAGGTCTACTGATCGCTCGCTGATCACCTCACCGACCCCCGGAGCCGAGCTCCGGGGGTCGTTGCCTTGCGTGAGCTACTCCGCGGCCGGCGGACCGGCCGCCACCTCGCCCTCGGAGCGCAGGATGCAGAACTCATTGCCCTCGGGGTCAGCGAGGACGACCCAGCCGGTGCCAGGTCCGAAGCGCCCGCGGTGGTCGCCGACCTCGGTCGCACCGAGGCCGCGCACCCGCGCGATCTCGTTGTCGCGCGTGCCCGAGCGCGGTCGGAGGTCGAAGTGGAGCCGGTTCTTGGCGACCTTCGTGTCGGGTACCTCGATGAAGAGGATCTGGTGGCCCGTCTCGGCGTCTGTGATCAGGCACTCCTCGTGGCCGGGCAGGTTGGGGTCGCCCTCCACGTCGACGTATCCCAGCACCTGCTTCCACCACTCGGAGAGCTCGTAGGCGTTGGCGCAGTCGACAGCGGTGTGCGAGATGAAGGAGGTCATGTCCCTCAGGCTCGCACCCACCACCGACCGACGGCAATGACGTTCCTCGCGCTTACGCTGGCCCGGTGACCCGCGCCGCGTGGCCCCTCGCCGTACTCCTCGTGCTGGCCGGGGCACCCGCGTGCGCAGCGGTCCCTGGCGCCTCCGACCCAGCACCCGCCGCGTCGAGGAGTACGCCGCAGCGCGAGCCGACGAGGGACCCGCTGGCCGACGGCCCACGCCGGCCCACCGACGCGGCCGACGCCGCACGGCTGCTCGACGCCGCGATGGTCGAGATCATCGACCCGGCGGCGTCCCAGGACCGGATCGGGCTGGCCGGGCACGTGGAGCAGCTGGCGATCCGCGAGGTCAGCACCCATCCGCGGTGGACCCGTCGTGTCCTCGCACGCCTCCCCCGCACGTTCCGCGACCAGGTCCGCAGCAATGTCGAGGCCCGGCTCGCCTTCCGGTCGATGCATCCGGTCAGTTCCGCCGACCTGGCCGACGAGCTGCCGGCCTGGCGCATCCTTGCGCCCGCACCTGCCACCGACCTCAAGCGCTTCTATCGCGAGGCGGAGCGGCGCTACGGCGTCGACTGGGAGTACCTCGCCGCGATCAACCTCGTCGAGACGGCCTTCGGCCGGATCCGCGGCACCTCCGTCGCCGGCGCCCAGGGGCCGATGCAGTTCTTGCCGAGCACGTGGGACATCTACGGCAACGGCGGCGACATCGACGATCCGCACGACTCCATCCTGGCCGCGGCCCGGCTGCTGAGGTCCAACGGCTTCATCCGGGACAAGGCGAGTGCGCTCTACCGCTACAACAACTCGGCGGCGTACGTCCGCGGCGTCAGCCTGCATGCCCAGGTGATGCAGCGACAGCCGCGCGCCCTCCTCGGCTACCACGCCTGGCAGGTCTACTACCTGACCGAGCGCGGCAGTGTGTGGCTCGAGGAGGGCTATGCGGCGCGCCGGCCGATCCCCGTCGACCGCTACCTCGAGCAGCACCCGGAGGCGCTGCCCTGACGACCGCGAACGTCACTCGGTGCCGTGGCGCCTGACGAACTCGATGATCTGCTCGGCCAGCTCGGGGCGACAGACGATCAGGTCGGGCAACGAGGTGTCGTCCTCGTTGTAGACCAGCGGCGAGCCGTCGACGCGCGAGCAGTGCAGGCCAGCGGCGCGGGCCACCGCGACCGGAGCGGCATTGTCCCACTGGTACTGCCCGCCGGCGTGGACGTAGGCGTCGGCGAGGTCCCGAACGACACTCATCACCTTGACGCCTGCCGACCCCATGGGCACGAGCTCGGCATCGATCTCGGCGGCGAGGGCCTCGACGAACGCAGGCGGACGGGTGCGCGAGACGGCGATGCGCGGTCGCGTCGACGTGCGGGGAGGTACGGCGCTGGGCGCCCCCGTGCTGAAGGTCTCCCCGAGCGCGGGCTGGGCCACGGCGCCCACCGTGAGCTCGCCCCCGACGGCCGACGCCTCCCACAGCGCGACGTGGACGGCCCAGTCGTCGCGGGGCGGCTCGGAGAACTCACGGGTGCCGTCGAGGGGGTCGATGATCCATACCCGAGCCGCCCGCAGCCGCGCCTTGTCGTCGGTGGCCTCCTCGCTCAGCACCGCGTCGTCCGGACGGTGATGGGCGAGCAGGCGGGCGAGCAGTTCTTGGGCGGCGGCGTCACCGGCATCCTTGAGGGCCTTGCCCTCGAGGCCGCTGTCGGCGCGGACCCTGAGGAGGACCTCGCCCGCTTGCTCGGCCGCCCAGGCAGCGAAGGCGTGGTCGTCGAGGGTGCCGGGATCCGGAGTCGCGTCAGTCACGGCGCCACCCTAATGGTGGACGCTCACGGCTCCGGGCGCCTGGGACTGGGCAGCGCGGGTCGCGAGCCCTCGATCGTGTCCAAGGCACCGGCGCCCACCCGGTGCACGACCGCCACGGCCGCGAGCTGGGAACCGACGTCGAGCTTGCGACGGATCGACCTGATGTGGCTGCGTACGGTTGTCTCGGCGACCCCGAGGTCGACCACGATCTCGCCGACAGGCATGCCCTGGGACAGCAGCTCGAGCACCTCGCGCTCTCGCGGCGAGAGCTCGGCCAGCCGCGCTCGCAGGAGATCGTCCTCGGCCAACCAGTGGAACCACTCCCGCACCAACCGCGAGCGTCGGGTCGAGGAGGTGGGTGAGCCGCCGCCGCGCATCAGCGCCAGCGCGGCCTCCACCTCGACCAAGGACGACTCGTTCGGCATCACGCCCGCCACCCCGCTGGCGAGCAGGGCGCCCCACGCCGGCCCCTCCGGGCGGTGGGTCAGGACCAGGAACTGTGCAGCCGACCGAGTGATGAGTTCCTGCGTGGCCAGCACGGAGTCGCGATCCTCCAGGTCGTCGAACAACACGACCACGTCGGCCTCGGTGAGGTCGTGGGTGGCCCGATGCACGCCCGCAGCCCACGCCGCGGCCTCGGCGTGAATGCCTCGGCCACGCAGTGCCGCACTGACCGCCTGGGAGATCAGGAGGAGTCGGGACAAGATCACCACGACGCCGACCGGGGCCACGGAACCCATCGCCTTCGCCTCCACCAGACTCGTCCGCATCGTCGGCTCTCCCGCAATCACGAGGACGTTCGTCACGCCCGTAGGTGAACGATGCCCGAGCGCATCCCTGAGGACGTCGCGAGAGGCCGGACGTCCACCGATTTGGGGATGGTCGAACGGTTTTCAAGGTCAACACGCCGCGCCCGTCTAGGCCGGGGGTTGCCCAGAATGGGGTATCAGTCGATCATCAAGAGGGTCATCACTGTAAGAGACCTACATTTCGTTGAGCGGCCCTCGGGGGAACGCACCATTGACGGTGGTCCACACGACCACTGAAGAGGGAGTCTTGGCAGGGCGGGGAGGCCTTGTCTCGGCACTAGGGGCATGGGGCGTGGATTCGTGCAAACAGAACCGACCAAAAAAATTGTGAGCGGCTGGCAAGAGGGGTTGCTGGCCGTGGGACTGACAGGAGCCCCCGTGCTCCTCGTCCTGGCCACCGTGCCAGGCAGCCGGGGGGCTCATACGGCCGCGCTCATCGCGGGCCTGGTGGCCGGGGTGCTGCTGCTGATCGCGGCACTCACCTTCTACTTCTACTGGCTCACGACGCCCAGTCGGCGTCACAGCTGGACCGCGAGCGCCATGGTGGTCCTCGCCGCGCAGGTGTTGGCGTCGTCGGCCGCTGCGCTGGTGGAGCCGACAGGAGACCGCGGCATCGCGCCGTGGGCCACCGCGGTCGACCTGCTGGCGACGGCTGTCGTGCTGGTGCTCATGCTGCTCGGCGGACGAGCCCTGCCAAACCCCCAGCCACTCCTCGTCGGAATCGGCTTGGGCATGGCGCTGACCGTGCTGCACGCGGCGGGACCCGTCGGCCAGTCGCTGGTCGCTCCGTCCGCGGCCACCGTCGGCCCGCTCCTGATCACCATCGTGGTGGGGCACCTCGCCATCGCGCTGCTGGTGGCACGCGATCACAACCTCAGCGAGTGGTCTCGCAACCGACTGGTGCTGACGATCCTGCTGGTCGGGCTCGCCCAGGTCGCCCGGTCGGGCGCGTTCGAGGGCTGGGCGACCGATCTGGCCGCTGCCATCGGCCAGGTTGGAGCCGCAGTCCTGTGGGCCAGCGCCACCTTCGTCATGCTCCGCGATGCGCTGGCCAATCAGCACCGGCGATCCATCGTGCTGGAGGAGTCGCTCCTCGAGATCGAGTCGAGCCTGCGCGGCAGTCGCGAGCAGCTGCACGAGATCCGCAGCACCATTGCCGGGACGGCGAGTGCCTCCAGGCTGCTCGACGACACCTCGATCAGCCCCGTCACCCACGCCCGACTCGAGCGGGCGATCCGCACCGAGCTGGACCGGCTTGAGCGGTTGGTGACGCAGGAGCCGCCTGCGAGCCCCGGCCCCGTGGACCTCGACGCCACCCTCGACGTACTCCTCGCAGCGCATCGAGCGCAGGGACGCACGGTGGTGTGGGAGCCCAGCGGTGGCGCGGCGGTGCACGCCCGGCCGGACGACGTCGCCGAGGCCCTCAACATCCTGCTCGACAACGCGGCCACGCACGGCGGGACCGCGAGCAGGGTCGCGGTGACCCGGGCCGCGGACCTCGTGGAGATCGCGGTGAGTGACGAAGGCCCAGGGGTTCCCCCCGAGGCGAGAGAGGGCATCTTCGACTGGGGGGTCCACGGCAGCGAATCACCCGGCGAGGGCATCGGTCTGAGTGTTGCCCGCCGTCTGGTGACCGAGCACGGAGGGACGTTGACCCTCGCCGAATCGGACACAGCCTTGGGTTCGTCGTTCATCATTCGTCTGCCCGCTGCGCGCCGTTCGGAGGAAGTCCATGTCCGTGACGCTGGACACTAGGCCCGGCACGCGGGTCCTGATCATCGAGGACCACACCCTGTTCGCCGAGTCACTCGAGCTCGCGCTCTCTCTCGAGGGGTATGACGTACGCCGCCTGGCGCTACCGGAGGTGGGTGGCTCGATGGCCACGCTGCGGTCCACGGCGCTGCGCAGCAACGCGCGGATCGTGCTCCTCGACCTCGACCTCGGCCGGTTCGGTGACGGGATGACCCTGATCGCCCCGCTGGCTCGAGAGGGCGCCAACGTGGTCGTGGTCACCGCGTCCAACGATCACGGCCGGTGGGGAGCCTGCGTGCGCCAGGGTGCCCGCAAGATCCTGTCGAAGGGCCGGCCGCTGCAGGAGACCCTCAGCACCGTCCGTCGACTCCACCAGGGGCTGCCCGTCATGACGTCCGACGAGCTTGAGGGACTGCTCGACGCCTGGCGCAGCGAACGCATGGTCAGCGATGACATGCGGCGGCGGCTCGAGCTCCTCACTCCTCGGGAGAAGCAGGTCCTGGGCGCTCTGATCGAGGGACACAACGTGCGCGAGATCGCTCGCACCAGCGTGGTGTCGGAGGCGACCGTGCGCACCCAGGTGAAGTCGATCCTCGGCAAGCTCGAGGTCTCCTCGCAGTTGGCGGCCGTCGGTCTCGCGCACCACGTCGGCTGGCAGCACACCACCTGAGCGGTGGGGTGGACCGCGGGCGCATCCCGGCCCATCGCCGCAGGTCTATGCCGCAATTGCGGCATGCCCGTCGGGTCCGACCCGCAGGTCTATGCCGCAATTGCGGCATGCCCGTCGGGTCCGACCTACCTAGGCTCAAGCCACTGCTCACGCGTGGTCGGAAAAGGGGGAGGACCAGATGGCGCAAGTCACGGTGCCCCCTGTCGGCGATCTGATCAGCGACCTGCCGTTGCCCCCTACCCAGCGGGTCGCGCACCACGACCAGATCGTCGACACCGAGCTCACACGCACCCGCAGCAATCGGTGGCTCCGCCCGGTCGCCGACATCACGGCCAGCCTTCTGGCGCTCGTGATCGCGACGTGGGGCGGAGCCACTGTCCAGCCTGCGGTCCTGACCGCCGTCGTCGTGGCCTGGCCGATGTTCCTGGCCAGCAACGGCTGGTTCACCCCTCGCCCGCTGGGTGAGCCCACGGGCAGTCACGTCAACCGGGTGCTGCGCTCCGGCGCTGGGCTCGGCATCGCCTGCTGGCTGGCCAACGCGCTGATCGGCGAGGCGGCCGCACCCGACGCGCTGGTCCCGATCGTCGCCGCGCTGACCCTCGCCGTACTCGCGAGCGGCCTGACGCCCCTGCCCGGCGACCGGGCGACCCGGATCGTCCTGGCGGGGCACCCCGAGGACGTCCGCAACGCCATGGCTGAGCTGGCCACCTCGCGCCGCCTTGTCGTCTCCGCGGCCTGTGTCTCGGCCGTCCCGGAGAGCCCGCTGGGCTCCCTGCCGGTGCAGGTCGGCGTGTCGTACGCCGCCGACGTGACCCGCAGGTCGGGCAGCGACGCGTTGCTCGTGCTGCCCGGTACGGGCGTCACCCACGCCACCATGCGTCGACTCCAGTGGCGCGCCGACGGCGCCGGCGTCCCGCTCTACATCGGCACCGGCCTGCTCGACGTCGCCCCCACCCGGGTCTCGGTCGTGCAGGGCGCCGGACTCGACGTCATGCAGGTCCGCGCAGCCCCCGCTCACGGGCCGCGTCGCCTCGTGAAGGAGGTGCTCGAGAGGATGCTCGCCGCCTTTGCGCTGATCGTCCTGTCGCCCGCACTCGTGCTGGTCTGGGCGATGGTGCGCACCGAGACCACCGGGCCCGGCCTGTTCAGGCAGCAGCGCGTCGGTCGGGACGGCGTGGAGTTCACCATGCTGAAGTTCCGGACGATGTCCTGCACCGCGGCTGAGGAACAGACCGATCTGGACGACCTCAACCAGGTCGAGGGCGGCGTGCTCTTCAAGATGCGCAGCGACCCGCGGGTCACCCCGATCGGCCGGCTCCTGCGTCGCTACTCCGTCGACGAGGCGCCGCAGCTGTGGAACGTCGTCGCTGGCCAGATGTCGCTGGTGGGGCCACGACCGGCGCTGCCGCAGGAGGTCGAGCGCTACGACCTCGACCCGCGCCGTCGCCTCGCGGTGAAGCCGGGCATCACCGGGCTCTGGCAGGTGTCGGGTCGCTCGGACCTGAGCTGGGCCGAGTCGGTGCGACTCGACGTGAAGTACGTCGACAACTGGTCCTTGACGCTCGACCTGTCCATCCTGTGCCGGACCGTCGGCGCCGTCCTGGGGCACCGCGGTGCGTACTGACCGCACCCTGAGGATTGCAGGCATGGCACTGACCGTGGTCGTCCTCGCGGCTGGTTGCTCGAGTGCGGAGACGGACGCACCGACCATGGTCCCCACCCGGTCCCGCGTAGAGACGCCCACGGCCTCGAGCGGGCAGGACGGCGCGACGCCCAGCAGTGCTCCGGAGTCGTCGTCTCCGGACGGCGCCGAGATGCCGGCGGCAGAGGGCGGCGCGCCCTCGAGCACGCCGACCGGTCTGCCCGGCCTCTCGCCGGCCCGTCAGGACGCGAGCTTGATCGGTCGCGCGTTCCC
>NZ_JANPEO010000087.1:0-4926 GCF_031422975.1 Nocardioides sp.
CCCGCCGCCTGGTCGCCCTCCACGGCCGGGTCGCGGACGTGGTGTGCCTGGCGTGTCGCCGTACGACGCCCCGCGCGGCGCTGCAGGTCAGGCTCGATGAGCTCAATGCCGGCTGGATGGCACGCCACGGCCACGCGGCGATCCGACCGGACGGCGACGTCGACGTCGACGCGACCGCCGACTTCGTGGTCGCGCACTGCCAGGACTGCGACGGCGTGCTCAAGCCGGATGTGGTGTTCTTCGGTGAGAACGTGCCGGCAGCGCGGGTGGCACGGTGCTACGAAGCGGTAGATGCCCTGGGCCGGGACGGCGCCCTGCTCGTGGCCGGCTCGTCACTGACGGTGATGAGTGGGCTGCGATTCGTGAAGCGAGCGGCCGGGGCGGGCACGCCGGTGGTCATCGTCAACCGCGGTGTGACGCGCGGTGACGACCTGGCGGCGTACAAGCTCGAGCTCGGGACCAGCGACTTCCTGGTCGAGCTGGCTCAGAGGCGGCGCACGAAGATGTGATCGGCGGCGTCGGCGAAGACCTCGGCGGTCTCGCCGCCGGAGCCGATCAGGATGCCTTCGACGGTGGCCACGACGGTGATCGTCTTGTCCGGCAGGGCGCCCGCGCGACGCAGTGCGCTCATCAGCACCTCGTCCTTCTGCATCTCCTCGGAGATGCGGCGCACATGCACGCGCGACTCCTCCGGCCCGGCGACCGCCGACAGCGGCTCGACGCCCTCCATGAAGCCCTCGCCGAGCTCGAGCTCGCCGAGCTCGTCGAGGCCGGGGATCGGGTTGCCGTAGGGCGACTCGGTGGGGTGGTCGAGCAGCTCGACCAGGCGACGTTCGACGGTCTCCGACATCACGTGCTCCCAGCGGCATGCCTCCGCGTGCACGAGCTCCCAGTCAAGACCGATGACGTCGGTGAGCAGTCGCTCGGCGAGCCGGTGCTTGCGCATGACACGGGTGGCCAGGCGCATGCCTTCGTCGGTGAATGCGAGGTGACGATCGCCCTGGACCGTGACCAGTCCGTCGCGCTCCATCCGCGCCACCGTCTGCGAGACGGTCGGGCCGCTCTGGTGCAGACGCTCGGCGATGCGGGCGCGCAACGGGACGATGTCCTCCTCCACGAGCTCATAGATCGTGCGGAGATACATCTCGGTGGTGTCGATCAGGTCGCTCACGCGGCCATTCTTACCCATCCGCATTGGCAGGGCCTGCCGGGTGCGGCACAGTGGCGAAGCGTGAACGAGATCCCCGAGGACCTCCTCGTGCCCCGCCGCTTCTGCGGACCACCCGACTCCGGCAACGGGGGGTGGACCGCAGGTGCCCTGGCGACCCACCTGACGCGCGGGCGCCCCGACAACAGGGCTGACGAGTGGCCGACGGTCGAGGTCTCGCTGCGCCAGCCGCCACCGCTCGACTCCCCCATGCTGCTCAGTGCGGACGACGGCGTCACGAGCGCGAGCCTCGGTGGTGTCGTGATCGCGAGCGCCCGCCCGGTGGAGGCCGCGCTGAGCGAGGTCGACCCCGTGGCCCACGACGAGGCGAGGGCAGCCGAGGCGACGTACGCCGGACACGCGTTCCACCCGTTCCCCTCCTGCTTCTCCTGTGGCACCGACCGCGCCGAGGGCGACGGGCTGCGGATCTTCCCCGGGGTGGTCAGTGACGACCGCGTCGCGGCGACCTGGCGACCGGACCCGAGCCTGGTCGAGGACTTCCATACCTACCTCGACCAGTCGGCCCGCGCCTCCGTGGCGGCCACCTGGGCGGCGCTCGACTGCGTCGGCGGCTGGGCAGGAGACCTGACCGAGCGGTTGATGGTGCTCGGGCGGATGACGGCGCGGATCGACACGTTGCCGGTGATCGGCGAGGACCACGTCGTCGTCGGGACCCGGCGCGGCGGCGAGGGTCGCAAGACCTTCACCTCCGCGACGCTCTACGACGCGGACTCGCGGGTCGTGGCGAGCGCCGAGCACATCTGGATCGCGGTCGACCCCGCCGCGTTCGGCGGGGTCTCACCCATGTGACCGCCGATTTTGACAGTGCCCGACCCCGGCGCGAAGGATGGGCCGCATGCCTGATGTGAACGATCCAAACACCGACCAGCACTGGTGGCGCAACGCCGTCATCTACCAGGTCTACGTCCGCTCGTTCGCCGACGGGGACGGTGACGGCATCGGCGACCTCGCCGGCATCACGGCGCGGTTGCCCTACCTTCGGTCCCTCGGTGTCGATGCCCTGTGGATCACGCCGTTCTACACCTCGCCGCAGCACGATCACGGCTACGACGTCGCCGACTACTGCGACATCGACCCGCTCTTCGGCACCCTCGACGACGCCGACGCGCTGATTGCCCGGGCCCACGACCTCGACCTCCGCGTGATCGTCGACCTCGTGCCCAACCACTCCTCCCACGAGCACGAGTGGTTCCAGGACGCGCACGCCGCCGACCCCGGCTCGCCCGAGCGGGCGCGCTACGTGTTCCGCACCGGTCTCGACGACGGCGCTGCCCCGCCCAACAACTGGGCGTCGGTCTTCGGCGGCCCTGCCTGGACGCGGGTCGGGGACACGGACCAGTGGTACCTCCACCTCTTCGACACCACCCAACCCGACTTCGACTGGCGCAATCCCGAGGTCGGCGACCTCTTCGAGGGCGTCCTCCGCTTCTGGCTCGAGCGCGGTGTCGACGGGTTCCGCGTCGACGTGGCGCACGGCCTCTACAAGGAGGAGTCGCTGCGCGACCAGGTGCTGCCCGAGGGCAGCACTGCCACGTCGGGCCAGGTCAACAGCGACCACTCGATGGTGAGCCGCGACCTCAAGGACGAGCCGATGTGGGACCAGCCCGAGGTCCACGATGTCTACCGCCGCTGGTCCAAGGTCCTCGACGAGTACGGCCCGGATCGGATGGCCGTCGCGGAGGCGTGGACGCAGACGCCGGCGTCGATGGCAGCCTTCGTCCGACCGGACGAGCTGGACCAGGCGTTCAACTTCGCCTGGCTGCTCGCGGACTGGTCGGCCGAGGCGTTCGCCGAGGTCATCACCGGCACCCTGGCGGCCGTCGAGCCCGTCGGGTCCGCCCCGACCTGGGTGCTCTCCAATCACGACGTCGTGCGCCACACCACCCGCTACGGCGGTGGCGCCGTCGGACTGGCCCGCGCGAGGGCGGCAACGCTGACGATGCTGGGATTGCCGGGGGCGTCCTACCTCTACCAGGGCGAGGAGCTCGGCCTCGAGCAGGTCGACGTGGCGCCCGCGGACCGACAGGACCCGTCGTGGTTCCGCACGGGCGAGGAGGGCCGTGACGGCTGCCGGGTGCCGATGCCGTGGGGCGGCAGCGAGCCGCCCTTCGACTTCGGGCCGGGCGCCAGGCAGCCCTGGCTCCCCCAGCCGGCCGATTGGGCGACCCTCACCACCGAGGCCCAGACGGGACAGCCGGGCTCCACGCTGGAGTTCTACCGCGCCGCCCTGGCCGCTCGACGATCCCTGCTCGCCGGCGCCGCAGCCGGTGTCGAGCTGATCGACGACCTCGGCAGCGACGTGCTCGCCTTCACGCGCGGCGACATCACCGTGGTGCTCAACTGCGGGACCGCGCCGGTCGCGCTGCCACCCGGCGAGGTCGTCATCGCGAGCGGGCCGGTCGAGGCCAAGCTGCCCGGCAACACGGCGGTCTGGCTGCGCTAGAGGTCGTCGAGGCTGGCGTTGTAGCGGCCCAGGGTCGCGACGAAGGTGCCCAGCTCGTCATCGGACCACTCCCCGAGCAGACGGCCCAGGCGCGCCCGGCGCGCGGTCGCGAGCTCATCCATCCGACGTCGACCCTCCTCCGAGAGGGTGACGACCCAGGCGCGCCCGTCGTCGGGGTCGCGCTCCTTGGTCGCCAGCCCCCAGTCGACGAGCGACTGGACGTGCCGGCTGACCGCGCCCTTGTCCAGGTTGAAGGCCTCCACGACGGCCGAGGCCCGCACCGGACCGCGCTCGTTCATGTAGGCCAGCATCAGGTAGCCGGCCGGGGTGAGGTCCGGGTGGATGGTGCGGGCCCGCTCCCCGATGACCCGCTTGAGGCGGCGGACGAGGGCCGACAGCTCCAGCTCGAGGTCGAGGATCGTCCGATCGCGGTTGGCCGGGCTCATCGCTCGGCCACGGTGGCGGACAGAGCCTCGGGCTCGGCGGCTGCGGCGATCTCGTCGTCGCGCAGCACGGTCGTGCGCATCGGCTTCTCCTCGATGAAGAGCAGCAGGAGCAGCGAGAGCACGGCGAAGGGCAGCGCGATCAGGAACAGGTGACCGGTCGCCTCGCCGAAGGCGTGCTCGTAGAGGTCGCGGATCGGAACGGGCAGCGAACCCAGGTCGGGGATCGAGTGCGCGTCGCCACCGAGGGAGGCCAACTGCTCCTTCGTGACGGTGCCCGCCTGCACGAGCGACGTCAGGCCCGTGCGGACCTGGTCGGAGACCTGGTGGCTGAGCGCGGCGCCCAGCGCCGAGACGCCGATCGAGCCGCCCATGGAGCGGAAGAACGTCAGCGCCGACGTGGCGGTGCCCAGATCCTGCCGCGGCGACGAATTTTGAATCGACACCAGCAGGACGGGAAAACACATGCCGAGGCCGATGCTGATCATCACGGCAAGGCCGGCCACGCCAACCAACGGGATCGTCCCGCCGATCCACGCCATGAGTGCGAAACCGGACATCGCTACCGGCAGTCCGATGCGCGGCAGAAATCGATATTTGCCGGTGCGCATCATGATCTGGCCCGAGATGACCGCGCCGGCGACCGTGCCGAGGGTGAACGGGATCAACAACAAGCCGCTGCTCGATGCGCTGGCACCGCGCGCCAATTGCAGGAACAAAGGCAGGAACACGATGGCGCCCATGAATGCCATGCCGACGACGAACGCCGTCGACGTGCCGATCGCAACGATAGGATTACGGAACAGGCGCAG
>NZ_JANPEO010000088.1:0-1621 GCF_031422975.1 Nocardioides sp.
GGGTGTGTGTGTTCCGCCAGAGTTACGGCGGCCATAGCGAAAGGGAAACACCCGGTCCCATACCGAACCCGGAAGTTAAGCCTTTCAGCGCCGATGGTACTGCAACCGAGAGGCTGTGGGAGAGTAGGACGCCGCCGGACAACAATTGGGCAGAGGCCACCTGGTGACAGGTGGCCTCTGCTGCATTTGGGCGCCATGACCAGTAGCGTGGCAGAGCATCATCCCCCTGACATCACCCCCCTGACATCAGCACAGTGAGCCAGCACCACCGAAAGGTTTCCGTCGTGGCCGAGGAACGTCGTAGCCAACGCCCGCCCGCTCGAGGCGGCTCCAAGCCGCCCGCGCGCGGTGGCACGTCTCCCAGCCGGGGCGGCAAGCCGGAGTCGCGGGGCGGCAAGCCGGCCTCCAGGGACGCGCGTGGTGCTCGCGGAGGCGCCGATCGCAGCAAGCGTGAAGGCGACTGGAAGCGGCCCCGCGAGGAGCAGCGTCCCCGCACGGTCGACCAGGCGGAGTACGACGGGCCGCCCTTGACCGAGGAGGTCAGCGGTCAGGAGCTCGATCGCGCCGTGCTCAACCAGCTCAAGGGACTGCCGGAGAAGTTGGCCGCTCGCGTTGCTCGCCATCTTGCCGCCGCAGGTCTCTTGATCGACGACGACCCGGAGACGGCCTACCAGCACACGCTGGCTGCGCGGGCGCGCGCCTCTCGCATCGCCATCGTTCGCGAGGCCGTCGGCGAGGCGGCCTACGCCGCCGGTCACTACGCCGTGGCGCTGGCCGAGCTGCGGGCGGCCAAGCGCATGAACGGTGCCACGGAATACCTCCCGATGATGGCGGACTGCCACCGAGCCCTCGGACACCCCGAGCAGTCGCTCAAGCTCGCCAAGAGTCCATCGGTCGCCAACTTCGCGCCGGACGCCAAGGCCGAGATGACGCTGGTGGAGTCTGGTGCCCGTCGCGACATGGGTCAGCTCGATGCCGCGCTGCGCACGCTGGAGCTGGCCCCACTGATGTCGAAGAGCCGTTCCCAGTGGGTGGTGCGTCTGCGCTACGCCTACGCCGACACCCTCGAGGCCGCGGGTCGCGAGGCGGACGCGCTGGCGTGGTTCCACCGGACCAACGCGATCGACAGCGAACAGCTCACCGACGCCTCCGAGCGTGCCGAGCTGATCGAGAAGCGGCTCGGCTGAGGCTTCGATCTGTCACGATGCCGACATGCGCATAGATCGACCCACCCTGGAGGGCACGGTGGCCGTCCGGCATGGACGGCGGCTGAGCTTCGCGGAGTACGGACCGCGCGACGGTCGGCCGGTCGTGTGGATGCACGGCACCCCGGGTGCACGCCGGCAGATCCCGCTGGAGGCGCGTGCGTTCGCAGCGGAACTCGGCGTTCGCATCATCGGGATCGACCGTCCGGGGATCGGCGCGTCCTCGCCGTACCTCTACGCCGACGTCCTGGAATGGACCGAGGACCTCCGGCTGTTGCTCGACGCCCTGGGCGTCGACACCTTCCGCCTCGTGGGGCTCTCCGGAGGTGGTCCGTACGTGCTTGCCGCCGGTGCCGCCATGCCGGATCGGGTGCACGCGGCGGCGGTGCTCGGCGGTGTGGCGCCGACCCAGGGCC
>NZ_JANPEO010000089.1:0-1786 GCF_031422975.1 Nocardioides sp.
TCGACCACGGTCGTGTGCGTGCGGCTGCGGGTGGCGATCAGGCCCAGGACGATGCCGAGCGCACCGGCCAGGATCAGGATCCAACCGACCGTGGAGGTCGCGACCATGTCGTCGACGGAGGCCGGCAGGTCGACCGCTCCGGTGACGAGGATCGCGCCGATGACGAGCAGGACAATGCCAACACCAAAACCCATGAGGACTCCTTTGTCGAGGTGATGGGCCGCAGCGGTGCGTGCGCCATCCCTACGACCCTATGCGTCACCTCTGGGCAGACGTGGATCGAGGCGGCCCCGGCGAGGGCGACTGCGGACGGGTCAGGGCCCGGGGGCAGCGACGCTCAGGTCGAAGCTCCGCCCAGCGGCAGGGTCAGTACGGCGTCCCCGCCGCCGCTGATCCGGACCGGGACGCCCCAGTCCTGCTGGTGCATGTGGCACGCGGCACCCCGATCGTCACCGGCGTCGCAGGAGGCGGCGCGCGCGGCGATGTGCAGCACCCCGTTGCCGACGTGCGGGTCGAGGACCAGCTCGCGGGTGAGGTCGGTGCCGCGTCCCTCGCCGCTCCGGAGCAGTCCTGGCGGCGTGGACGTGACGAGCAGCTGCGACGACGGCCCGAACCGGTCGTCCACCTTCTGGCCGGGTGGCGGGGTGAAGGGCACGTCGAGGCGCAGAGTCGCCGCGACCTCGGTGACGGGCCGCTGCGTCGTGTGGCTGAAGTCGTCGGCGGCGACCCGGGCGTCGAGCGGGATCCGCGTGAGTCGGTGGGCTGCGGACTCGACGACGACGAGGTCGCGCCCGTCGACGTACAAGCCGCTCGGCTCGCTCAGGTCGGTGGCGATGGTGGTGAGCTCGCCGTCCGCGAACCGACGGACTGCGCCGTTGTAGGTGTCGGCGATCGCGATCGACCCGTCGGGGAGTACGGCGACGCCGAGCGGGTGTTGCAGCAGGCCGCCGCTCGCCGGTCCGTCGCGGAAGCCGAAGTCGAACAGGCCGGTGCCGACGACGGTGTGCACGTCGCCGTCCTGCACGAAGCGCAGCGAGGAGGTCTCGGCGTCAGCGAGCCAGAGCCGGTCGCCGTCGACCGCGAGTCCGCTGGTCTGGGCGAACCACGCGTCCGCCACGGGTCCGTCGAGCAGCCCTTCGTTGGCGGTCCCGGCGACGACCGCGACGTCGCCGGTGACCGGGTCGTAGGTCCACAGCTGGTGCACACCGGCCATCGCGATCCACACTCGATCTCGCCACCACACGACGTCCCACGGGCTGCTGAGCCGAGAGGTCCCGTCGCCGTCGAACCACTGCCGGCCGTCGCCGGCCAGGGTCCTGACCGCGCCGGTGGCGAGGGACAGACCGGCCAGCCGGTGGCCGGCCGTGTCGGCGACCACCACGTCGTAGTCGACGCCGAGGGAGCCGGGGACGAGGCAGAGCCCGTTGGGCTCGCGGAAGCCGTCGAACCGGCGCTCGACGTCGCCGTCGGCGTCCAGGAGCACCACCGAGTCGTGGCCGGCGTCGGCGACGAGCACCCGGCCGTCGGGCAGCGGGACTGCCATGGCCGGGAACCGGAGGTCGGTGGGCTCGACAACCGGCGGGACATAGGGGGAGTCGCCCGGCTGGAGGGTGCCCTTCGACGCGTGCTCCGACACGAGGGTCGCCAGCAGGGCCGAGATCGCGTGCGCGTGGCCCTCCCCGGCGTAGTGCGCGACGACATAGCCCTCAGGGTCGATGAGCACCAACGTCGGCCAGGCCCGCGCCGTGTAGGCCTGCCAGGTCGTCAGGTCCGGGTCGTCGAGCAC
>NZ_JANPEO010000090.1:0-7386 GCF_031422975.1 Nocardioides sp.
GCCGGTGGCACCACCGTGGGCGTCCTGAAGAAGCTCGTCGACACAGGTCAGCTCGACACCTCACTGGAGACGGTGGTCATCAACACCGGCCACGGCCTCAAGACGCTCGACGCGGTCTCCGACCGGGTCAGCGCGGCGGCCACCATCGAGCCGACCTACTCCGCCTTCACCGCCGCCAATCTCGTCTAGGAGACATCCATGAGCGTCTCGGTCCGTATCCCGACCATCCTGCGCACCTACACCAACGGTGAGTCCGAGGTGAGCGCCAGCGGCGACACCCTCGCCGCCGTGCTCGACGACCTCGACGCCAACTTCACCGGCATCAAGGGTCGGGTCCTCGACGAGGCGGGCAACCTGCGCCGCTTCGTCAACGTCTACGTCGGCAACGAGGATGTGCGTTTCCTGGACAACCTCGACACCGCGACGCCGGACGGCATCCAGATCTCGGTGATCCCCGCGGTCGCGGGCGGCGCCTGAGGCAACCGCTCGTCGCAGGTGCACGTCCAACCGAGCATGACTCCCAAGACGACCGTGACGCGTGCCCTGTTGCCGACCCTCGCGCTCCTGCTGCTGATGCCGACTGCGGCGTACGCCCAAGACGTCTTCGAGCCCGTGCCCACGGACGATCCGACGCTGCTCGCGGCCTGGCAGGCGTGGGACGACAAGGGCATCGACGACTACACCACCACCGTGAGGCTGACCTGCTTCTGCCCGCCCGAGCCGCGGGTGCGCACGGTCGTCCGCAACGGCGAAGTGCGCAAGGTGCTGCAGGGCGGACGCCGGCTCGGGCTCGGTCGCGGCTACTCGATGGACGACCTGTACCTGATGATCCGCGAGGCCCACGCGACCGCTGACCGGGTCGAGGTGACCTACACGCCGCGCGGAGTCCCGAAGTCGATCACCATCGACCCGGAGGAGCTCGCCCTCGACGAGGAGAGCTACTACGCGGTCAGCCTGGTCCGTTCCTGATCACGACGCAGCGCGTACGTCGATGAGGGCGGCGTGGCCCCGACCGTCGATCCTCACCTCGGCGACCGCGCCGTCACGCAGCACGTCCTGCATCGCGGCAGCGTCGTCCTGCGGCAGGAAGAGGCTCTCGATCCCGCAGTCGACCTGGAAGCTCCGGTCGTGGCACGCGAGGTAGGGCTGGTCGCCCGAGGGGCGCTCGCGCAGGAAGTCGTCGGCGACCATGAAGCCGTCGTCCTCGACGAGCGTGATGTAGAGCGGGCCGCTGTCGTCGCCGTCGGGCTGCTGGTCCCGCTGGAGATCGGGGTAGTCCAACATGACGTAGGCACCGCGGAACGGGTCGATCGGATCCAGGGGTGCGACCCGCAGCTGGTAGGTGTCGCCGGTGAGGCGCGCGGAGAGCTGGGGGGCGACGGCCACGGCGACGAGTCCCGCCTGGACGGCCACCACGGCCGCGAGGGTGATGAGCCTGTTCATCGTGCTGCTCCTTCCTGGTCGGCGTCCGTGAGTGAGGCGGCGATGCCCCGCCTGGCCCGGTCGAAGAGGAAGCCGGTGGCGACGAAGATCAGGCCGAGGACGATGAACAGCCACGCTCCCTGCACGATCGCAGCGAACACCGCGAAGCTCTGGAACGTCGTGAAGATGACGAGCCCGACCATGGCGATCACGGTCAGCACCGGGTTGTCGCGCAGGGTGCCGAGGGCGACCAGGGCGACCGCGAGAGCGACGAAGGCGACCACCCCGGCGGCGGCGTGCGCCCAGTCCGCGAGGTCGACGTGCGCGGTGTCGGTGCCGGTGTCCCACAGGACCATCAGGCCCGCGACACCGAGCACGCCGATGGCGACGAGCGGTTCGAGGCGAGCCCGACCGCGAGCGATCACCACCGCGAGGCCGGCGGCCACGCCCGCCAGGACCAGCGCGATGAGCAGCCACCTGTTCCACTCGAACCCGTCGGTGGTCGTGTAGGGCACGGCGGCGACGAACAGGCTGATCATGGCGAGCAGGGCTCCGACCGAGCGCCAGACCTGGCCGAACCGGGTCAGTCCGCGGTCGTGGATCACGGCCAGGGAGATGGCGGCGACCCCCGACGTACCGAACCCGACGACCGCGCCGGAGACGCTGCCGTTGTCCCACAGGGGCTGCCAGATCCACCACACGACGCCGGTGGCGACGCCGACGACCAGGGGCATCAGCGCCCGGAAGCCGTAGGCGTGAGCGAGCGCACCAGCGGCCCAGAGCCCGATCAGGGCGGGGGAGTAGGCGGGCACCTGCATGGACTGCGCGGCCTGGAAGATCACCGCGCCGAGGGCCAGCGCCGCCATCAGCCGCAGCGAGCCGCGTACGGCGCCCGTGACCCGCGACAGCTCCGCGGCCGCGATCAGCGCCAGCCAGATGGCGGCGACGGCGACGAAGCGCAGCAGCGGCGGGAGCTGGTCGAGGTTGGCAGCCACCAGCCAGATCAGGCCCACCCCCACGAAGGCGGCCCCCAGGAGGAGCAGGATGCGACCGAGCGAGAAGCGGCGGTGCCGGTCGCCGACCTCGAGGTAGCGGGCGGTGATGGCCTGCGCCGTCCCCGCATCGACGATGCCCTCCGCCTGCCAGTCGGCGAGCTCGCGGCGCAGCCAGCGGTAGTGATCGCTGCTGACCGGGCGTTGTTCGATGGTGTCCATGGACTCATGGTGGACCCGATGCGAGCTTCGCGCGTGAGTACGCGCCACCAGGGCGCCTGACCCGTTCGGCCCACGGCCACCTCGATGTGGCACTGCGTTGGTCCGGATGTGGTTGAACCACCCCATGAGGACCAGGGCGCTCGTGCGGTGGGGGATCGGCGCCGGAGCGCTGGGAGCGGTCGCCGGTGGTGCGGCGTACACGACCAAGGAGCTGCTGACCCGGCAGGCGGCCATCGCGCGGAGCCGGATCGGCGACCCGCTCGGTCACGTCGCCCCCAGCGCGGACAGGACCTACAAGAAGAGGTACGGCGAAGCGCTCGACCTGGTGCTGCTCGGCGACTCGATCGCCGCCGGTCTCGGGGCGGACCATCCCAAGCACACGCTGGGCGGGGGGCTGGCCAGGCGCGTCGCGAAGCGGACCGGGCGCTCGGTGCGGCTGCGGACGGCCGCGGTCGTGGGTTCGGAGTCGAGCGTGCTGGCGAGCCAGATCGAGGGGCTGCCGTCGGCGTACCGCCCCCACGTCGCCGTCATCGTCGTCGGTGGCAACGACGTCACGCACCGGATCCCGACATCCGACTCGATCCGGCACCTGACCGAGGCGATCACCGCACTCCAGGGGCTCGGGGCACAGGTGGTGGTCGGCACGTGCCCCGACCTGGGGGCGCTGCGACCGGTGCCCCAGCCGTTGCGCGCACTGGGCTCGCGAGCCTCGCGCCAGTTGGCCGAGGCGCAGCGCGAGGCGGCCCTGAGCCACGGCGCGCGGGCGGTGTCGCTGGCGCATGTGGTGGGGCCGTTCTTCATCACCAACCCCGACGAGATGTTCAGCCTCGACCGGTTCCACCCGAGCACGCACGGCTACAAGCGCACGGCCAGGGCGATGCTGCCCTCGGTGCTGGCGGCGCTGGGGTATGCCGAGGACGTGCCGTTCGGCCACCACGCCCCGACGGCGTTGTAGCGCCCGGTGTCGCCCGGCGGTGCGCCGTGACCACTAGCGTGTCGCCGTGCTCACCACCCTGCTCGCCGGTCTCGGCACCGGCGTGTCGCTGATCGTCGCCATCGGCGCGCAGAACGCGTTCGTGCTCCGCCAGGGCATCCGCCGCGAGCACGTCGGCCCGGTCGCGCTGCTGTGCTCGCTCGCCGATGCCCTCCTGATCGGGGCCGGCGTCCTCGGGATCGGCACGCTCGTCGAGCGCGCACCCGTCGTGCTCGACGTGGTCAGGTGGGGCGGGGTGGCCTTCCTGCTCTGCTATGCCGTGCTCGCGCTGCGTCGCGCCGTCCACCCCGATGCACTCCGCGTCGGAGAGTCGGGGACAGGGGCGTCGCTCAGGGCCGCGCTGACCACCGCGGCCGCCCTGACGTTCCTCAACCCGCACGTGTATCTCGACACCGTCCTGCTGCTCGGCTCGATCGCCAACCAGCACGGCGACGACGGCCGCTGGGTGTTCGCGGTGGGTGCCGCCCTGGGCAGCTTCGCCTGGTTCTTCGGGCTGGGTTACGGCGCCCGCATGCTCGCGCCGCTCTTCGCGAAGCCGACGGCGTGGCGGGTGCTCGACGTGCTGATCGGCGTCGTGATGATCCTGATCGCCTCGAGCCTGGCGCTGGGCTGACGCCGCGCGGGGCTAGGGTTCCGGCGTGACTCTCGTCCGCTCCGCCGCCTCCGTCGTACGCCGCGCGGCTGGCCGACTCCGGCCGGGGGCCGAGCCCCTGGCTGTGCCCGCCGCTCCGGCTCTCGACCCGAAGGTGGAGCGGCGCCAACGGCTGATGTCGCTCGACCTGACCGAGCTGGCGGTGGAGTTCGGCACCGACAAGTGGGGCGTCCACCGCTACACCCCGCACTACCAGCGCCACCTCGAGCACCTGCGCGGCGAGAAGTTCGTGCTGCTCGAGATCGGCATCGGCGGCTACACCCGCAAGCGGCGCAGCGGCGCCTCGTTGAAGATGTGGCGGTGGTTCTTCCCGAGGGCTCGCATCATCGGCCTCGACATCGAGGACAAGTCGTTCCTCGACGGTGGCCACATCGCGACCTACCTCGGCGACCAGACCGACCCCGGGATCCTGCAGCGCATCATCGACGAGGAGGGTGCGCCGCTGGTCGTGATCGACGACGGCAGCCACATCCCCGAACACGTGCGGGCGAGCTTCGCCATCCTGTTCCCGCTTCTTCCCGACGGCGCGATCTACTGCATCGAGGACATCCAGACCTCCTACTGGCCGGCGTGGGGCGGTGCCGTCGACCCCCGGGCGAGCGGCACGTCGATGGACCTGGTCAAGGACCTGATCGACGGTCTGAACCACGAGGAGTTCCTCGTCGAGGGCTACCAGGCCAGCTACCTCGACAAGCATGTGAAAGCCGTGCACTGCTACCACAACCTCGTGGTCATCGAGAAGGGCGACAACGTCGAGGGCAGCAACCGCGACACGGCGGCGCACACCTTCCACGGCAGCAACGACAACCCGGCGGACTCGTCGTGACCGTCCTGCTGGCCACCTTCGCCGGCATGCCGGAGGGCGAGCCCGGCTGCGAGGCGCTCAACCGGGCGCTGACCGCCCGCGGCATCGACTTCGACTGGGCGGTGTGGGACGACCCGTCGGTCGACTGGGCCGCAGCCTCGCTCGTCGCGATCCGCGCGACGTGGGACTACGCCGTGCGGGCCGACGAGTTCCTGGCCTGGACGCGCTCGCTCGACCAGTCGCGACTGCTCAACGGTGCCGACGTCTTCCAGTGGAACCACGACAAGGCCTACCTCACCGATCTGGAACCGCTGCCGACGGTGCCCACCCGACTCGCGGCCAGTCATGCCGGGTTCGCCCGCGCGATCACCGAGTTCGGCACCTGCGTCATCAAGCCGCGCGTCAGTGCCGGTGGGGCCGGACTGATCATCGTGACCGACCCCCTCGACAGCCGGCTCGGCCAGACCCTGCGCAGCCATCCGACGTACCCACCCGTCGGCGGCCCCTGGATCGCGCAACCGCTCGTGGAGTCGGTGCGCACCCGCGGCGAGGTGTCGGTGTTCGTGCTCGCCGGGCGCGTGATCTCCCAGGTCGACAAGCTGCCCGTCGGCGACGAGGTCCGGGTGCACGAGGAGTTCGGCGGCGCAACGCGACCGGTGCCGATCGACCCGTCGATCGCGACCGTGGCCCTGACTGCCAACGAGTGGCTGACCCAGCGCTTCGGGCGCGAGCTCGACTACGTCCGCGTGGACCTCCTGCACTACGACGACGTGTGGGTCGTCTCCGAGCTCGAGCTCATCGAGCCGGGGCTCTATCTCGACGTGCTGCCCGCCAACGCCGGGCCCTTCGCCGACCTGATCGCGGCTCGTCTCTGCTCCTCCTGAGCCCTCTTGCGATCGATCTCGCCGCGGCCCAGTTGTTTGCACTCTCCGGGGTCGAGTGCTAAACATGAGGCTGGCACTCTCAGCATGAGAGTGACAACACGGCCAAGGTGACGCTGAGGTTGTCGGCGCCGACGGGAAGGGTCCGTCGGAGGCTGGGGATCGTCCGTCGCGGGCAGCCCACCCGGCGCCGTACACAGACTCGACTCATGACGAAGGAAGCTCACGAGTTATGGCAAAGTTGATTGCTTTCAATGAGGAAGCCCGCCGCGGCCTCGAGCGGGGAATGAACATTCTCGCCGACGCCGTGAAGGTGACCCTCGGCCCCAAGGGCCGCAATGTCGTCCTGGAGAAGAAGTGGGGCGCCCCCACGATCACCAACGACGGTGTCTCGATCGCCAAGGAGATCGAGCTCGAGGACCCCTACGAGAAGATCGGCGCCGAGCTGGTCAAGGAGGTCGCGAAGAAGACCGACGACGTCGCCGGAGACGGCACGACGACGGCCACCGTCCTCGCCCAGGCCATGGTGCGCGAAGGTCTGCGCAACGTCGCCGCGGGTGCCAACCCGATGGGCCTCAAGCGCGGGATCGAGGCCGCTGTCGCGGCCCTGTCCGAGCAGCTGCTCTCCATGGCCAAGGAGGTGGAGACGCGCGAGCAGATCGCGGCCACCGCCACCATCTCCGCCGGTGGCGACACCACCGTCGGTGACGCCATCGCCGAGGCGATGGACAAGGTCGGCAAGGAAGGTGTCATCACGGTCGAGGAGTCGAACACGTTCGGCATCGACCTCGAGCTGACCGAGGGCATGCGCTTCGACAAGGGCTACATCTCGGCCTACTTCGCCACCGACCTCGAGCGGATGGAAGCGGTCCTGGAGGACCCCTACATCCTGATCGCCAACTCCAAGGTCTCCACGGTCAAGGACCTCCTGCCGCTGCTGGAGAAGGTCATGCAGTCCGGCAAGCCCCTGCTGATCATCGCCGAGGACGTCGACGGCGAAGCGCTGTCGACCCTGGTCGTCAACAAGATCAAGGGCACCTTCAAGTCGGTCGCCGTCAAGGCTCCCGGCTTCGGTGACCGCCGCAAGGCCATGCTGCAGGACATCGCCATCCTCACGGGCGGCCAGGTCATCTCCGAGGAGGTCGGCCTCAAGCTCGAGTCCGCTGGCATCGAGCTCCTGGGCCAGGCCCGTAAGGTCGTCATCACCAAGGACGAGACCACCATCGTCGAGGGCGCTGGCGACCAGGGCCAGATCGAGGGCCGGGTCAACCAGATCCGCGCCGAGATCGAGAAGTCCGACTCCGACTACGACCGCGAGAAGCTGCAGGAGCGCCTGGCCAAGCTGGCCGGCGGCGTTGCGGTCATCAAGGTCGGCGCGGCCACCGAGGTCGAGCTCAAGGAGCGCAAGCACCGCATCG
>NZ_JANPEO010000091.1:0-4160 GCF_031422975.1 Nocardioides sp.
GCGACGCCGCGAGCATGCGCGGGTCGAACTTCGCCTCCGCCTTGGACACACCGGTGAAGTCGCGCCGCAGCAGCGAGCCCATGATCACCGGGTCGAGTGAGCTCTGGTGGTTGCCGATGAAGATCGCCGGCCGGGCCTTCCAGACGTTCTCCTCGCCGATGATGTTCAGCCTGACGCCGGCCACAGCGAGCGCCGCGTCGCAGGCGAGCGGGATCCCGACGTTGGTGCCGGCCCGCTTGTCGCGGCGTACGGCGCCCAGGACCGCGCCCGTCACCAGCCCGGCGTTCAGAGCGCCCGCGGCACCCACCGTGCCGAGGACGGCCCGCACTCCCTTGCGCAGCGGCTCGTGCATGTCGAGCACCGGCCAGCCCTGCAGCTTCGCCGTCTCCAGCAGGGCCCGGTGCGGGGCGATGGCGTGCGGGCGGCCGGTGCTGGCCAGGAACGGCACGTCCTCGTCGCCGTTGGCGTAGCCGTAGCTGAGGTGCAGGTCCACGCCGTGCTCGCGCGCGTAGCGGCGCACGGCCCGGGCCTTCGGCTCGCCCCAGAGGAACTGGCCGAGCACCCGCCCCGTCAGCACGCCGTCCTCGATCTCGAGCTCCGTGCACAAGATGTCCTCGATCCCGAGCTCGCGGGCCACGGGTCCGGTCTGGAAGCGGGTCGCGGCCGAGGCGAGCACCACGACGTGCCCCATCCGCTGGTGGGCCTTCACGATCGCCCGCGCCTGCGGTCGGATCGTGCCGGCGATCTTCTGCACGAAGAGCCGCTCGCCCATCTCCTGCATCGTGTCCTCGAGGTGCCCGCGCAGCGAGCTGAGCCCGAGGTCCCCGGCACGCGTCGGGTCACCACCGAGCGTGCCGTCGACGGCGGTGAGCACCAGTTTGGCCAGGTCGCCGGCGCCGACCTGGCCCTTGCGGACCTGGTCTCGCAGGATGTGCGTCGCCGTGAACCCGTGCACCAGGGTGCCGTCGAGATCGAAGAACGCGGCGATGTGCGGGCCGCGCGGGCCGGCCTCGATCTCGGCGACCAGGTCGTCGGGGTTCACGCGCGACCGGCTCGATGGAACTCGGCGATGGTGTCGATGCGGGCGGTGGTCTGCGCGATCTCGTCGGCGAAGCCGTGTCGCAGCTTGTCCAGGTCGGGGGTCTCCGGATCGAGGAGGCCACGGTGGTCGGCGAGCCGCAGCGCCGTCTTGAAGAGCTCGAGGGTCACCGACTCGTCGCTGGTGATCCGCCCCTGGAGCGCCCATTGCTGGCCCACCGCGACGCAGTCGTCGAGGAACTCTGCCTCGCTGAAGGGCACGTCGAGGTCGGCCAGCCGGTCCGCGACGACGTGGTACGCGTCGAGGAACGGCCGCAGCACCAGGTGCGCGACGTGTGGTCGCGTGGTCTCCAGTCGTGCCCGCAGCTCCGCGGTGTCGGCCTTCCTTCGGTTGCCCGTGGGATCCGCAACGCGCCGCAGCTCCGCGTCGATGTCCGCGCCGAACTCGTGCCGGCCGGCGAAGAAGAAGTCGAACTTGAGCAGCTCGCGCAGGCGCAGCGCCTCCGCCTCGGCCACGGCCACGATGTCGCCGGAATCGCTCTCGGCAGCGGCCAGGAGCGCGAGCTCGCCGATCGCCCGGTCGACGAACACGTGGATCGCGGTGTTGCGGTAGAACGCCGCCACGAGGTGCTTGTCGGGCGCGATCCGCCAGACGGTCTCGGTGCCGCCGTCGTAGGCCACCAGCACCCCGGAGGCCACCAGTTCCTGCAGCGTGCGCCGCAGCGTCTCGCGCTCCCGGAGGTTGAACGCGCCCGCCACCCGCCAGCCGCGCTCCTCGAGGTATCCCGCGATCGGGGCGACCGTCGCCTGCACCTGCGCCAGGGAGAGTGCGCGGTCCTCGCCGAGGATGGCCATGCTGACGATGGCCGTCGCGGTCACCGGGGTCGCCCGGTTGATGCGGTGGCACGACTCGAGCGCGATCCGTTCAATGGCGTACGGCGCCGCGGCCTCGTCCGCACGCAACTCGGCCATCCGCTCGGCCAGCGAGATCGGCTCGCCGAAGTCGACATAGGCGCGACCGAGGCGGTTGCCCTGCTCGCGCGCGAACTTGTAGAGCCACCGGAGGTCCTCCGGCCGCTTCTGCGCACCCTTGGCCTCCGAGGTCATCATCGAGACCTCGTGCAGCTGGTCGTAGACGATCGAGACCGGCACGATCAGCGCGTCGACCCCCTCGGTCTCGCACACCGCGTCAGCGACGTAGCGCATGATCCCGAACGCCGGCGGACGGAGCTTGCCCGTCCGCGTGCGGCCGCCCTCGATCGACCACGCGAGGTTGGACCTGTTCTTGAGGAGCTGGGCGATGTAGGAGCGAAGCGCCTGCCGGTAGACCGGGATGTCGGAGGTGCTGCGCTTGATGAAGATGACGCCCGACCTGCTGGCGATGGAGCCCATCGGGAAGAAGTTGAGGTTGGCGCCGCCGAAGGTGAACGGCGTCGACATCCGGCCCGCGGAGACGACCTCGGGGACCAGCGCGCCGTCGAGGTAGGACCGGTGCGAGAACAAGAACAGCAGCGAGTGCTGCCGGTCGAGTGCGCGCAACCGGGCGATCGAGTCCTCGTCGACGTACACGTCGTGCGCGCGGGCCAGCCATTGGGAGAAGCGCCGGAAGGCGGCACCGGTGCCCGCACTGTGGGTCGCCGACATCTCCCGCAGGTGCGCTCCCGCCTCGGCGGCCACCTCCCGCTCGGGCCGACCCAGATCCTCGGCCAGGGTCGCGATCTTCTCGGCGAACGCTCCGTCGGCCAGGATCTGCGAGACCTCGTGTCCGTCTGCGGCCCCGGCGGGTGCCAGCCCGACTCTGGTGGCGACGGGTGCGAGCAGCTGCCTGCCCCGGTCCTTGGCGCGGCTGAGCGCTGATCCAGTGCGGGCTGACTCGTGCCTCATGACCGGAGTCTCGGAGGCGCAGGGACTCTGGTCAAGGGCGGGTCCACCCGCAACCGCGGTATTCGACCAGAATGCGCCCGTGCCCTTCTCGTTCTTCACCGTTCCGCCGAGGTGAGTTTGCGCGGCGAGCGCACCAGCCGCGTGTGATCTCGGCGCGCCTCCCGAGCCAGGTCCCGGGCGCCGGTTAGACAGGTGCCAGGCCCGGCGACGTATGAGATCGCCGGGCCGAAAGCATCTCCGCGGCACCCCTGAAATAGGTGGAAGCCGGCAAGTATGAGTTGCCGGCTTCCGGTGTCTTCCGGACCGAAGTCCTTCCGACACCCCTGTTGTACGCCCGCCTCCGCCGCCCGCGCAAGAGCTCGGGGCCACTTCCCGACCAACGCTGCGCTCTTCACGGCGTGTCGTCGCGGACACGCCGGGGCGCGTGACAGGTGTGACGGCCCAGCGGCCCCCCGGTCCCGGGGCGCTAGCGTGGACGGCGTGATCAGCGACCTCGTCCTCGGCACCATGCACCTGGGCACCAAGACCGACACCGCCACCTCCTACGCCCTGCTCGACCGGTTCGTCGAAGCCGGCGGCACGACCATCGACTCCGCCAACTGCTACGCGTTCTGGGCCGACCCGAGCGGGCGCGGTGGCCAGAGCGAAACCCTGATCGGCGCCTGGCTGCGCGAGCACCCGGGTCTGCGCGAGCAGCTGACCATCGCCACCAAGGTGGGCGCCGAGCCCGCGGACGACGGCGGCAGCGAGGGGCTCTCGCCCGAGGTCGTACGCCGCGAGGCGGAGCGGAGCCGGGAGCGACTCGGCCTCGAGGTGATCGATCTCTACTTCGGCCACGTCGAGGACCGGCGCACGCCGATCGAGGAGACCGCCCACGCGATGGGAGCGCTCGTGGCCGACGGCATCGTCGCCCGGCTCGGCCTCTCCAACCACCCCACCTGGCTGGTCGAGCGGGCCCGTGGCTACGCCCTTGCCCGGGACCTGGCGGCCGTCGAGGCGGTGCAGCTGACGACGTCCTACCTCGAACCCAGACCCGGCGCGCCGGTCGAGGGCAAGGAACCCCGGTTCGGCTGGGTCACCGAGGAGACGCGCGACTACGTCGCAAACATGGGCCTCGAGCTGTGGGCCTACAGCCCGCTGATCCAGGGCAGCTTCGACCGCGCCGACCGGCCCTTCCCGCAGGCCTACGAGCACCCCGGGACGACGCGGCGACTGGCAGCGCTGGCCGAGGTCGCATC
>NZ_JANPEO010000092.1:0-10410 GCF_031422975.1 Nocardioides sp.
GTGGTACGCCGACCGCGGCATCGACGTCCGCACGGGCACGCGCGTCGAGCGGATCGACCTCGGCGGCAAGGTCGTGGACGCGGCGGGCGCCAGTCAGCCCTTCGACCGGTTGCTGATCGCGACCGGCGCGCAGCCGCGGACGTTGCCGTTGACGCCCACCGAGCACATCGACGTCGCCTACCTGCGCAGCCTCGATCACGCCCGTCGACTGCGCGAGCGGCTCGGCAGCGGCAGCCGCCTCCTCGTGGTCGGCGGTGGCTGGATCGGGATGGAGGTGGCGGCCACGGCCCGTGAGCGCGGCGTCGAGGTCACGCTGGTGGAGCCGGCGGCGCAACCACTGCTCACCGTCCTCGGCCCGGAGCTGGGTCAGCGGTTGGCGAAGGTCCACCGCGACCACGGTGTCGACCTGCGGACCTCGACCTCGCTCGAGAGTCTGCAGGGCGGACGCGCGCGCCTCAGCGACGGCAGCGAGATCGACGTCGACACGGTCCTGGTCGGGATCGGCGCGGTGCCCGACGCCGCGCTCGCCACGGCGGCCGGCCTCGACGTGGACAACGGGATCCTGGTCGACGCGGGCCTGCGTTCCAGCCACCCCGACGTCTTTGCGGCGGGTGACGTCGCCAACCATGCCCATCCTCTGCTGAAGGAGCGGGTGCGCGTCGAGCACTGGCAGAACGCCGTCAGCCAGGGCAAGGCCGCCGCCCATGCCCTGATGGGTGAGGACGTCGTCTACGACGACCTGCCCTCCTTCTTCTCCGACCAGTACGACCTCGGGCTGGAGTACTTCGGCCACCCGGGGTCCGCCGGCCCGGACTCGGTCCGCATCGAGGACGGCTCCAGCGGTCCGGATGCGCTCATCGCCCGGTGGTACCGCGGGGACGTCCTGGTGGCCGCGATGCACATCAACGAGTGGGACAGGTCGAAGGAGCTGGCGGAGCAGGTGCGGGCGGCGCGCTGATCTAGGCTCGCCGACGTGGACGGTTGCGTGTTCTGCCAGATCATCAGCGGTGACGCGACCGCGGCGGTCGTACTGGAGCGCCCCGATGTCGTCGCCTTCCTCGACCAGCGACCGGTGTTCAAGGGGCACGTGCTGCTCGTCCCCCGAGAGCACGTCGAGACGCTGCCCGACCTGCCGAGCCAGCAACGCGACGGCTTCCTGGGCGCCGCGCAGGACCTCGCGACCGCGCTCACATTGGGCCTCGGCGCGCAGGGCTCCTTCGTCGCGGTCAACAACACCGTCAGCCAGTCGGTGCCGCACCTCCACCTGCATGTCGTCCCTCGCACCAAGGGCGACGGGTTGCGCGGGTTCTTCTGGCCTCGCACCAAGTACGCCGCAGGCGAGATCGACGACTACGCGGCCCGACTCCGGGCCGCTCTGGCCCAGTGAATGGCCCTGTGAATGGCCCAGTGAGTGGCGGAGTGACCGGCGGCGGCAACGACGGCGCCGCGAGCACTGGGCCACGTCCTGACCCGGGACGAGCCGCACCCCCGGGGGTACTAGGGTCGGGCCGTCCAGTTCTACGAGGAGGAGTCACCATGGGTCGCTTTGACGGTCGCATCGCAGTCATCACCGGAGCCGCACGCGGCATCGGATTCGGTACGGCGCAGCGCTTCGCCAGCGAGGGCGCGTCGATCGCGATCCTCGACCTCGACGAGTCGGCGGCCCAGGACGCGGCAGCGCGGCTCGAGCTGACCGATGGTGCCAAGGCGATCGGCGTCGGCTGCGACGTCTCCGACTCGGCGGCCGCCGATGCTGCGATCCAGCAGGTCGTCGACGGGCTCGGTGGCATCCACATCCTCATCAACAACGCTGGCATCACCCGCGACAACCTGCTCTTCAAGATGACCGAGGAGGACTGGGACCTCGTCATGGGCGTGCACCTCAAGGGGCCGTTCAACATGACCAAGGCTGCCCAGAAGCACTTCGTGGAGCAGAAGTACGGCAAGATCCTCAATCTCTCGAGCGTCTCCGCACTCGGCAATCGCGGTCAGGCCAACTACTCCGCGGCCAAGATGGGCATCCAGGGCTTCACCCGCACGCTCGGCATCGAGCTCGGCCCCTTCGGCATCAACGCCAACGCCATCGCGCCCGGCTTCATCGCCACCGAGATGACCGATGCGACCGCCGCCCGGCTCAAGCTCGGGGTCGAGGAGTTCCGCCAGCTGAACGCCGACGCCAACCCCGTCCGCCGAGTCGGTTTCCCCGAGGACATCGCCGCCGCGGCGGCCTTCTTGTGCAGCGACGAAGCCTCCTACATCACTGGCCAGACTCTGTACGTCGACGGCGGCGCCAAGCTCGGCTGACCCCGTCCGACCCGGCTCTGCGGTGGTCGGATCGACGTCTCGGGAGCGAGACGCTGCTCACGCCGGATCCCGCTTTCACGCTCAGCACCGACCGATACGCCCAGCCTGGCGTGTCGGTCGGTTGGATTTTTGCGTCCCCGGCTGCCTAGCGTCGAGGGTCGACTCCGCCGATTCAACGCGGCGAAGCATCCAACCGAATAGCCCTCTCCGGCAACGCCGAGTCCTGCCCGCCGGAGATGGACCCCCGAACACGTTCATCGGGCAGGAGTGGGGGACCCACAGGTTCCACTGCCGGCTGCGGCGCTGACCAGCGTCGCGGACGGCTCGGGGTGAAGTCACCGCACGGTGACGGGGCACTTTCCAGCTCCAACCCGACAGCTCACCTCACAGGCGTGGGAAAGGAATCTGCCATGCCTGCGATTCGTCGCATGGCGCGCACCTGCGCGCTCACGCTCATCACCCTGGGAGTCACCGCCACCACCGTGGGCGGCGCTCCCGCCAACGCCGCCGACGAAGGGACCGACTTCCGCTCTGGCGCCGTCGCCCTCGACAGCGGCCAGGTCAAGACGTTCGACAAGTCCCTTGCCGCTCGCCAGCAGCGGGCCGCCCAACGGTTCGACTCGCGGATCCTCGCCGCCCAGCGGACCGCGCTCGCCCAGCGCGGTGACGCCTACTCCTACGGTTCGGCCGGCCCGTACGCGTTCGACTGCTCCGGTCTCATCTTCTACAGCTACCGCCGCCTCGGACTCAACGTCCCGCGCACGTCGGCTGCGCAGGCGGCCTACACCCACCGCATCGCGAAGCAGGACATGCGCCCCGGCGACCTGATGTTCTTCGCCAACTCCGGCGGGGTCTACCACGCGGGGATCTTCATCGGCACCAAGCACGGTCAGCCGATGATGCTGCACTCGCCCGGCTCGGGTCAGCGGGTCGTCGTGGCCGCGCCGTGGACCAGTTCCTGGTTCGGCGGCACCCTGCGTCGCTGAGTTGCGTGACGGGCGCATCCACCCGAGGGTGGGTGTGCCCGTGTGACCGGGCCCACCGTTTGGGCGCGCCTTCCGTCTCGGGTTTCGAGGCGGAGTGACACTGGCCTCGAGCCCTTCCCCACCCCTGTGATCGGAGTACGCCGTGCACCCCCGCCTGCGAACCTCAGTCGCCGCCCTCGCGGTGACCGCCCTGCTGACCGGGCTGGCTGCCTGCGGCGGTGACGACGAGACCCCCGAGTCGAGCTCGTCCTCCGCCGACCCGACGACGGAGGCCAGCGAGACGCCCGAGGAGCCGGCCCTGTGGCCGCTCACCGGTCTGGAGGTCGAGGGCAAGGCTCCGGCCCACCCCGTGCTGGTCACCAAGGTCGACAACACGTCGTCCAGCTCCCCGCAGATCGGCCTCGGGTCGGCCGACATGGTCGTCGAGGAGCTGGTCGAGGGCGGGATGACGCGGCTCGCCGCGTTCTACTACTCCAAGATCCCCTCGGTCGTCGGTCCCGTGCGGTCGATGCGCGCCAGCGACATCGGGATCGTGCCGACCGGCGCCCACGTCATCACGAGTGGTGCCGCGGCGATCACCCTGGCCCGGATCAACAAGGCGGGCATCCCGTTCGTCACCGAGGGCGCCAAGGGCGTCTATCGCGAGACGTCGCGCTCGGCGCCGTACAACCTCTTCTCCCACCCCGACGTGATCGCGAAGGGCATCAAGGGCGGCGAGGCCCCCAAGCCCTACCTCGACTTCAGCACGGACTTCACGGGTGGCAAGAAGGCCAACACGCTGACTGCCTCCTTCGGTGGCCACACGACGAGCTGGGCCTTCCATGGTGGGAAGTACGTCAACACCGACTCCTATGCCGCCGAGGGCGACCAGTTCCCCGCGACCAGCATCTTGGTGATGCGGGTCGCCATCGGCGACGCGGGCTACCGCGACCCGGCGGGCTACCTCGTGCCCGAGACGAAGTTCGAGGGCACCGGCCCCGCGCAGCTGTTCCACGACGGCCAGGTCGTGCAGGGCACCTGGAGCAAGAACGGGCTGACCGGCGCGATCAAGCTCAAGAACAAGTTGGGTGACGAGCTCACCGTGCCCGCGGGCCACGTGTGGATCGAGCTGGTGCCCCAGGGCACGGGCAACGTCACCTGGGCGAAGTAGCCGTCGCCGCTCGGTCGCCGCTCAGTCCTGGGTGTCGGTGACCGGACGCGCTGGGTCCGGCATCGGCACGCCGGCAGCGGCCAGCGACTGGAAACCGGCCAGGATGAAACCGATCGCCGCCTCCACCCGGAGCGCGGCCATGGCCGGGTCGTCGCTGGTCGCGACCGACTCGCCGGCCGACGACATCGCGCCGAAGAAGATGCGCGTGAAGGTCTGCAGCATCTCCTCGTCGAGGTCCCAGGTGCCTGCGGTGAGTACGGCGCGGACGATCTCCACGACGGTCGCGAACGTCGAACGCTCCTCATGCTCGCGGAACCGCTCGAAGCCCAGCACCGACGGCCCGTCCTGGATCACGATCCGGCGATAGCTCGGCTGCTGGACGACGTCCAGGAATGAGCCCAGACCGGCCTGTGCCTTGCGCCAGGGGTCGCGCTCGCCCTTGAGGCCGGCCTGGATCGCGGTGCGGGCCTCCGCCTCGATCCGCTCGAAGACCGCCTCGAAGAGTGCCTGCTTGCCGGAGAAGTGGTGGTAGAGGGCGCCCTTGGTCACGCGGGCACCGGCCACGATCTGGTCCAGGGAGGTGGCGGAATAGCCCTGCTCGGTGAGGAGTTCCTCGGCAACGTCGATCAGGGCCCGCTTGGTGGAGGCCGAATACTGCGCGCGCCGACTCGTCACCCGCGGGACACTGGGCACCTTCGAGATCAGCCTGGCGGCGGCGGGTTTGCTCATCCGGCGAGTCTAGGACCGACCCGCGATAGGTGAGTGGACCTGCTGTGGGCGGAGTCACGGGCGCCGTCGTTGAAGGCCCCGGACGCGTCGCATACTCTGAGTACGTACTGACAGTATGTGAGTCACGAGCAAGGAGCCGCCATGACCTGGACGTCCTTCCACCACCGCGGAGAGGTTCTCCGCACCGTGATCACCGAGGCCGACGCCCGACGTGACGGCCACCTGCCGATGCACGTGGACGGCGTGGCAGAGACGTTCCGCGACGAGCTGACCCTGCTCGGCGCCCTGACGCTTCGGTGGCACACCCGCCTGGCCGGTCACATCGAGCGCGAGCTCATGACAGAGCCGATGGACCTCGAGGGCGCCGTCATCGACGCCTGGCAGGCAACGGCCGACGAGCTGCCCGGAGTGCTGGCGATCCTCGACCACCACCGCGCCGAGCCTCGCGATGACGCCATGGCGTCGGCCGTGAGGACCTCGACGGCCAAGGAGCACATGCTGCTGGCCGTGATGGCCGGGCGGAGCTCCGCGAGTGACGACCTCGCGGCCCGCGTCGGCGAGCAGATCGCCCACCGCGCGCGTGCGACCCGACCCGTCGCTCCGGTCGCTGCCGACTCCGCGTCGTCGACCTCGCTGGTCGAGCGCCTCAAGGCGGTCCTGCACGCGGCCTGACGGGGACCGTCGCATGTCCTGTGCGCCCTGTCCCCGTGCGCCATACTTGGGCCATGATCCGAGGGACCGACGTGGCACCGGGCACGTTGTTGCTCGCGACCGCCGAGTTGGCCGATCCCAACTTCGCGCACACCGTCGTGATGCTGCTCGACGTCAACGACGAGGGCGCGCTGGGCATCGTGCTCAACCGTCCCTCGCCCGTCCTGGTGGCCGAGGTGCTCGAGCCCTGGGGCGCGCTGTGCGCGGAGCCCGAGGTGCTGTTCCGCGGCGGTCCGGTCAGTCCCGACGGCGCGCTGGCGATTGCGCTGCTGCGTGACAGCGAGGACGTGCCGGTCGGCTTCCGGACCGTGGTGGGCCGACTGGGCATGCTCGACCTCGACACGCCCGTGGAGCTCGTCGACGGAGGCATCGGCGGGGTGCGGGTCTACGCCGGATATGCCGGCTGGGGCGCCGAGCAGCTGCAGGAGGAGATCGCCGAGGGCAGCTGGTACGTCGTGGCGGGGGAGGCCGGCGACGCCTTCCGCGCCGATACCACCGACCTGTGGCGCGACGTGCTCCGCCGGCAGCCCGGGCACCTGGCGTGGCACACCACACGACCTGTGGATCCCAACCTGAATTGACGGGCCGACTGACCTAGACTCCTGCCCATGAGCACCATCGGATTCTCGCCCGGCACGCAGACGATCGAAGACCGTCGCACCCAGCCGACCGACGATGGCGACCACGAGAAGTTCAGTCACTACGTCCCCAAGGACAAGCTCACCGAGGCGATGGTGATGGGCACTCCGGTCATCGCGCTGTGCGGCAAGGTGTGGGTGCCGTCGCGGGCGCCGGAGAAGTTCCCGGTGTGCCCCGACTGCAAGGACATCTGGGAGCAGATGAAGCCCGGCGGCGGCGACTCGGGCGACTCGGGCAACCAGGGCCCGGACGCGTGACGGAGCGCCCCGACCCCATCAATCCGTCCCCTGTTCTCACCCCCGCCTGGCCCGATCGGGCTGCCTGGGGAACCGCCCCCCTGCTGCGCGCGTGGCAGCAGGCGGCGATGGACAAGTACGCCGCGACGTCGCCGCGTGACTTCCTGACCGTCGCGACGCCGGGAGCCGGCAAGACGACCCTCGCCCTGTCGGTGGCGGCCGAGCTGCTCGGGCGCCGGCTGATCGACCGGATCACGGTGGTGGCCCCGACCGAGCACCTCAAGACGCAGTGGGCCGAGGCCGCCGCACGTGCCGGCATCCCGCTCGACCCGACCTACAGCGCCGGCTCGGGCAAGACCTCGAAGGACTTCGTCGGCATCGCCGTGACCTATGCCGGGGTCGCGGTCAACCCGCTCGCGATGCGCATCCGCACCGAGCGCTTCAAGACACTGGTGATCCTCGACGAGATCCACCACGCCGGCGACGCGATGTCGTGGGGCGAGGGGGTGCGAGAGGCGTTCCAGCCGGCCACCCGTCGGCTCGCCCTGACCGGCACGCCCTTCCGCTCCGACATCAACCCGATCCCGTTCGTCACCTATGCGCCGGGCGACGACGGCATCCCGCGCTCGGTCGCCGACTTCACCTACGGCTACGCCCACGCGCTGGCCGACCACGTCGTGCGGCCGGTGCTGTTCATGGCCTACTCCGGTGAGATGACCTGGCGCACCCGCGCCGGCGACGAGGTCCTGGCCCGGCTGGGGGAGCCCCTCACCAAGGACATGCACGCGCAGGCCCTGCGCACGGCCCTGGACCCGTTGGGGTCGTGGATGCCGGCGGTGCTCGAGGCGGCCGACACGCGGCTCTCGGAAGTGCGCCGCCACATGCCGGACGCCGGTGGGCTGGTCATCGCCTCGGATCAGGACTCCGCCCGCGCCTACGCCGCCCTGCTCCGCAAGATCAGCGGCGAGGCACCCGTCGTCGTCGTCTCGGACGAGAAGGCGGCGTCGAAGAAGATCGGCCAGTTCGGCGACTCGGACAAGCGATGGATGGTCGCGGTCCGGATGGTCTCCGAAGGCGTCGACGTGCCGCGTCTCGCCGTCGGCGTCTGGGCCACCACCACCGGCACGCAGCTCTTCTTCGCCCAGGCGGTCGGCCGGTTCGTGCGTGCCCGGGGGCGTGGCGAGACGGCGTCGGTGTTCCTGCCGTCGGTGCCGCACCTGCTCGGCTTCGCCTCCGAGATGGAGGTCGAGCGCGATCACGTGCTCGGCCGCGCGGTCGGCAGCGAGGACGACATCTTCGCTGCCGAGAACGACCTGCTGGCGCAGGCCAATGCCGGTGAGAGCGCCTCGAGCGAGCTCGAGATGTCCTTCGAGGCGCTCGGCTCGACGGCCTCCTTCGACCGGGTGCTCTACGACGGTGGCGAGTTCGGCCACTCCGGCGAGGTGCGCGTCGGCTCGGAGGAGGAGATGGACTTCCTGGGCATCCCGGGTCTCCTCGAGCCCGAGCAGGTGCGCGAGCTGTTGCACTCCCGCACCAGTGAGCGGGCCAAGCGGCAGAAGGCGGCCGCGGCTCGCGAGCCCGACACGGTCGCCGAGCTGACCACCCACGAACAGCTCGCCGTGCTGCGCCGCGAGCTCAACGGACTGGTGGCCGCCTGGCACCACCGCACCGGCCAGGCCCACGGGATCACCCACGCGACGCTGCGCAAGGAGTGCGGGGGTCCCGCCGCGGCCGTCGCGTCCGCGGAGCAGCTGCACGCCCGGATCAACCGGGTCCGCGAGTGGGCGATGCGGCAGACGTCCTAGGTCCGCGTTGTCCGGGGCCGCGATTTCGACCTCTCGAGGGGCAGGCTGAACACGTCGTCCGAGGGCTAGCCTGAGGTATGGCCGCCGAGACCTCCCAGACGCTGGACCGGGGCCTGCGTGTCCTGCGAGTCCTCGCCGAAGCGCCCGAGGGGCTGACCGTCACCGAGCTCTCGCAGCAGATGGCCGTCAACCGGACGGTGGTCTATCGCCTGATCAGCACGCTCGAGCAGCACGCGCTGGTCAGGCGCGACACCCGCGGCCGGCTCTTCATCGGGCTCGGGGTGCTCCACCTCGCCTCGGCGGTCCAGCCGCTGCTCCGCGACCTCGCCGTGCCGGTGCTGCGCTCGCTCGCCGAAGCCATCGGGTGCACGGCCCACCTCACTGTCGCTGACGGCGACGAGGCACTCGCGCTCGCGGTGGTCGAGCCGACGTGGACCGACTTCCACGTGGCCTACCGGATCGGTTCGCGGCACCCGCTCTCGGCCGGCGCGGCCGGCAAGGCGATCGGCCTGCTGAGCGAGCCCGACAGTGCGCCGTACGCCGTGACGGTGGGGGAGCTCCAGTCGGGCGCGCGCGGGCTGGCCGCGCCGGTGCGAGGGCTCGAGGGACTACGCGCCAGTGTCGGGATCGTGACGCTCGACGACTCCATCGACGAGATGCTCGTCGCGCCGCGCGTGATCGCCGCCGCCAGGGAAGTCGCCGAGCGGTTGAGATGAGGGCTAACGCGGCGTGGTCGCCGCGACGCGGGCCAGGGGCAGCACGCGGTGCTCGATCTGCGCCGCGAGCGCGATCACGGTCGTCGAGCGCTCGATGCCGCTGTTGGCGAGGACGTGGTCGATGACCCGCTGCAGGTCGGCGTTGGAGCGCGCCACGACCCGCGCCCACATGTCGCCGGCGCCGGTGATGGTGTAGGCCTCGAGCACCTCGGGGATCGTTGCGAGGTGGCGTGCGATGGCGTTGTGGCCGGAGCCCTGGCGGATCTCGAGGGTCAGGAACGCCATCACCGGGAAGCCGAGCGACGCCGGCGACAGCTCCGGGCCCCATCCGGTCACGACACCGGTGACGGCGAGTCGATCGAGCCGGGCCTGCACAGTGCCGCGGGCCACCCCGAGGCGTCGGCTCGCCTCGAGGACGCCGATGCGTGGCTCCTTCGCGAACAGTTCGATCACATGTGAGTCCAGATCGTCCATGCGGAGACTCCTGAGTGTGCAAGTTGTCCAGCGTTTCGGCGTACTCTTGCACACCTTGCCTCTCACTCGGCACAGTTGACTCCATGACTGACACCACGCTGACCGTGCTCACCGCCGAGGAGCAGCAGGCCGGACTCACCCTGGAGCAGCTCCAGCAGCTGGTCGGGCTCGTCGAGTACGACGCCTCGACCGACCCGTTCCCGGTGATCGCGCAGGATGCCGTCTGCTTCGTGGTCGGCAACGCGACCCAGACCGCGAACTTCTATCAGCTGGCCCTCGGCATGGAGCTCGAGGCCTATCGCGGGCCCGAGACCGGCCACCGCGGCGCCAAGTCCTACGTCCTGCGCTCCGGCTCCGCGCGCTTCGTCTTCACCGGCGCGGTCACGCCCGACAGCCCGGTGCTCGATCACCACCACAGGCACGGCGACGGTGTGGTCGACCTGGCCATCGAGGTGCCCGACGTCGACAAGTGCATCGACCACGCCCGCGCGATGGGAGCCACGATCCTGGTCGAGCCGCACGACGAGTCCGACGAGCACGGCACCGTGCGGCTGGCCGCGATCGCGACGTACGGCGAGACCCGCCACACCCTCGTCGACCGCTCCGGCTACAGCGGTCCCTACCTGCCCGGCTTCGTCGCCCGCGCCTCGACGGTCGTGC
>NZ_JANPEO010000093.1:0-11054 GCF_031422975.1 Nocardioides sp.
CTACACGCCCAACACCGCCTACGGGATCTCCAACTCCCGCGACAAGCTGCGCGCCTCGCAGATCCTCTCCAAGCACGAGATCGCCATGCCTGCGACCACCTTCGTCCGTGATCGCGCCGACGTGATCCCCGCGATCGAGCGCGTCGGCGGGGCGCCGGTCGTGATCAAGCTGCTCGAGGGCACCCAGGGCATCGGCGTCATCCTGGCGCCCGACATCAAGGTCGCCGAGGCGATCATCGAGACGCTGCAGAGCACCAGGCAGAACGTGCTGATCCAGCGCTTCGTCTCGGAGTCGAAGGGCCGCGACATCCGGGCCCTCGTCGTCGGCGACCGGGTGGTCGCGGCGATGCGACGCGTGGCCAAGGGTGACGAGTTCCGCTCCAACGTCCACCGCGGCGGCACGGTCGAGCCGGTCGAGCTCGACTCCGCCTTCGAGGAGGCCGCCGTCCGCTCCGCACAGATCATGGGCCTGCGGGTCGCCGGCGTCGACATGCTCGAGGGCAACGACGGTCCGCTGGTGATGGAGGTCAACTCCTCGCCCGGGCTCGAGGGCATCGAGGCGGCCACCAAGCTCGACGTGGCCGGCGCGATCATCGACCACATCGACAACCAGGTCGCCTTCCCGCAGATCGACGTCCGCCAGCGGCTCAGCGTCTCGACCGGGTACGGCGTCGCGGAGCTGCTCGTGCACGGCGACGCCGACATCGTCGGCAAGAGCCTCGGCGAGTCCGGGCTGCGCGAGCGCGACATCAGCGTGCTGACGCTGCACCGGGGCCCGGCCGTCACGCCCAATCCGCGCGCCGACATGGTCCTCGAGTCCGAGGACCGCCTGCTGTGCTTCGGCAAGCTCGAGGAGATGCGCTCGATGATCCCGGCCCGCCGCAAGCGGGTCCGGGCGGTGAAGAGGCTGCCCAAGCACCCGATCCACGAGCAGGAGTAGCGCGAGCCCGTCGTCGTTCCCCAGGCACCTGCTCAACCGGCGGAGAGGGCGTCGAGCTCCGCCCGTACGGCGAGGCGGTCGGCCTGCGTGGGTCGTCCGGTGAGCATCGCGTCGAGCTCGGCGGCCGGCACGAGCGATCCGACGAGCTCCGCCAGCCGTTCGCCTGCGTGGGTGGCGGCCTCGTCGACCGCGCGCAGGATCGCGGCGGCCAGCGCCGACGCCGGCATCGAGGTCGCCCTCGGCTCCAGCGTGAGCGCGGTCGGCCGCCCGGCCGCGTTGACCCGGACCCGCACGCGTCCCTCAGCGGTGCGCGCTTCGGCGTACAACGTGGCGAGCTCGTCCTGGACCTGGGCGATCCGGGTCAGCCGCGCCGCAGCCTCGTCGCGGACGTCGGTGAGCCACTGCTCGGAGGGCGTGTCGGTCATGAGGAACTCCGTTCGTCGTCGGGTGAGGAGGGCAGCGTTCCCGCAGCGGGGGAGCGACGAACCCCGCGGACCCGCGCCTGTGGACAACGACCGGTGGTCTGCCACGATCGGAGAGACCGGACCCGCCCGAGGAGGACGCATGGCCCCCAAGATCGCCACGAACGACCGCGTGGAGCGTGACGCGCTGCTCGACTTCGTCCGCCCGCGCCACCGGATGATCCTCATCACCCGCCGCCAGGACGGCACCCCGCAGGCGTCGCCGGTGACCGGCGGCGTCGACGACGACGGCCGCATCGTCATCGCGAGCTATCCCCAGCGGGCGAAGACCCGCAACGCCCGCCACCGACCCGACGTCAGCGTCGTCGTGGTCTCCGACGAGTGGAACGACGCCTGGGTGCAGGTCGACGGGAGCGCCGAGGTCATCGACGCGGGCGACGACGTCGAGCCCTTCGTGGAGTACTTCCGCAACATCGCCGGGGAGCACTCCGACTGGGACGAGTACCGCCGGGCGATGCGCGACCAGGGGAAGTCCCTGCTCAGGATCACGCCCACGCACTGGGGTCCGGTCGCGACCGGCGGGTTCCCGCCCGAGTCCGCCTCGGACTGAGCGCCGAGGCGTGTCTCAGTAGCCGCCCTCGGGCGGTTCCATCTCGGCCCGCACCCCCAGCAGCCGCACGGGGCGGATGTCGTCGAGGGCGTCGTACAACGCCAGGGCGGTCTCGGCGAGCACCTCCGGATCCGTCGTGGGCCCGGTCAGCTTCCGCACCCTGGTATGGGTGAAGAACGGTGCGAACCGCACCTTGAGGTGCACCCGGGTCGCGGACCGGCCCTCCTTGGCGAGGTCCTCGATCACCCGCTCGGCCAGCTCGCGCAGGGCGGCGGCGACCTCCTCGCGGGTGGCGAGGTCGACCTGATAGGTCGTCTCCCGGCCGTGCGCCCTCGCAACCCAGGGCGTGTCGTCGGGCCAGGCGCGCCCGCCGCCGCGGCCCAGCCGAGCGAGGTGCGGCCCGGTGTTGGGCCCGAAGGCCCCGATCAGCGGCTCGTCGGGGCTCGTCGCGAGCTGGGCCACGGTGTCGAGGCCGATCGCCGCGAGCCGCTGGCCGATCCTGGTGCCGACCCCCCACAGGGCGGTGGTCGGCCGGTGGCCCATCACGTCGAGCCAGTTGTCGCGGTGCAGGAAGAAGGTGCCCTGCGGCTTGCCGAAGTCGGTCGCGATCTTGGCCCGGACGAGGGTGTCGCCGATCCCGATCGAGCAGTGCAGGTCGGTCCGCGCCAGCACCGAGGCCTGGATCTCCAGGGCGGTGGCCAGCGCGTCGTCGGTCTCGATGCCGACGAAGGCCTCGTCCCAGCCGAGCACCTCCACCACCGTGCCGGGGTGCGCACGCAGGGTCGCCATCACGTCCGCGGACGCGGCTTCGTAGGTCGAGAAGTCGACCGGCAGCAGGACGGCCTCCGGACAGCGGCGGACGGCGATCTTCAGCGCCAGGCCCGAGTGCACGCCGCGCGCCCGGGCTTCGTAGGACGCCGTCGAGACCACGGCCCGCTCGGTCGGATCGCCGCGGCCACCGACGATCACGGGCAGTCCGATCAGCTCGGGACGGCGCAGCAGCTCCACGGCGACGAGGAACTGGTCCATGTCGACGTGCAGCACCCACCGCTGAGCCATGGACCACACGCTCCCAGTCGCCACCGACACCGGCAATCCTCCGCCCTGGGGAGCCCTGTCAGAATCGCGGGGTGATCGAGCCCCTCCAGACGGTCCTCATCGTCGCCTCGCTGCTGCTGGCGGTCGTTGCGGGCGTGTACGTCGCCCTCGACCGCAGTCCCGACAACGCGCTCGTCGCCATGGCGGGCCTGCTCGAGCTGGGCTTCATCGCGCAGGCCGGGATCGGCATCGCGCAGGTCATCGGTGGCGACGAGGTGACCAGCGCGGTGACCTACATCGGATACCTGCTCGCGGCGCTGCTCGTGCTCCCGCTGGGGGTGCTGTGGTCGCTGGCCGAGCGCAGCCGGGGAGCGACGGCCGTGGTCATCGTGGCGGCGTTCACCTGCGCCTTCCTCGTCGTGCGGCTGGTACAGGTCCATGGCTGAGCGCGCCCCCACGTCCGGCTCGACCAAGGCCGGTGCCGGCCGCGTCCTGGTGGCGATCTACGGGGTGTTCGCCCTCGCGGCGAGCGCTCGCTCGGTCGTCCAGCTGGCCACCAAGGCGTCCGAGGCGCCGGTGGCCTACGGGCTCTCCGCGATCGCCGCCCTGGTCTACATCGCGGCCACCCTCGGACTGGCCGAGGTGGGCCCGGACCCTCGCCGGTTGGCCTGGGCGGCGGTGGGCTTCGAGCTCGTCGGCGTGCTGGCGGTCGGGACGCTGACCGTGCTGGACCCGGCACTCTTCCCGGACGCGACCGTCTGGTCGGCGTACGGACAGGGCTATGGCTACCTGCCGCTCGTGTTGCCGTTCCTCGGGCTGGCGTGGCTGTTCAGGACGCGGCCGGCGCGCTGAGCGGCGGGAACTCCTTCATCGCCTGGTCGGCGATCTTCTTCATCATGTAGGCGTCGATGCCGCCGCCGACGAAGCCACCCGCGACCGGGACCCCGCGACCGAGGCGGCCGAGCACCTTGGTGCCGACGCCGCGCAGGAGGTTGAAGCCGACGGCCTTGTTGACGACCATGAGCGCCGCGGGCGGCATGGTGCGCAACGCCAGCGCGGTGACGCGACCGCCACCGGTCGCCATACCGGCCTTCCTCAGCACGTCGTCGGACTTGGAGCCGACCAGCGTGAGGAGGACGGCGGTGCGGATCTGCGGCTCGTTGATGTCGTAGCCGCGCAGGATCGCGATCGCACCGACCATGCGGGTCGCCTGGACGTAGAACTCCAGGACGTTGGCGGGCAGTGCGACCGGCATCGTCACGAAGCCACCGACGCCGGTGATGAACCCACCGAGGGCGCCGCGCACCATGGTGCCGCGGGCGACGGCGTTGATCGCCTCCTCGCCCGAGCCCTTGTCCTGCCTGGCCGCGCCGGCGACCTGGGCCGCCGACCTGATCGGGCCGCGGCCGTCGAGGCCGATGTCGAGCAGCATGGTCACGACCTTGTTGACCGCCTGGGTGGCTGCGCCGTCGTCGTCCGCGGCCGGGTCGTTGGCGGCCTCGAGGGCGGACTTGGTCTCCTTGACTTCATCGCGCATCGGCTTGAAGAGATCGATCAGGCCCATCGCTGCACTCCCCGGTTCGTGGACGGCCCTCGCCGTCCGCTCGCGACCGATCCTGTCATCTCTGTGGTGCGGCCTGCCGCCGCGGACATCATGTCTAGGACTTCACGAGCCGCGCGATGGCCGTGCTGGCCTCCTTGAGCTTGATGGCCTGCTCGTCGCCGCCCTGCCGGACGGCCTCCACGACGCAGTGCTCCATGTGCTCGTCGAGCAGGCCCAGCGAGAGCGACTGGAGGGCGCGGGTGACGGCGGAGACCTGGGTGAGGATGTCGATGCAGTACTGCTCCTCGTCGACCATCCGGGCGATCCCGCGCACCTGTCCCTCGATGCGCCTGAGGCGCTTGAGGTGGGCATCCTTGGTGCCGTGCGCGACGTAGCTGTGTTCGTTCTCCATGCCCCGATGATACCCGTTGGGGGTATGTGAGGTTCCCCGGATATCCGGGGAACCTCCTGCTTGTCCACCAAAGCTTGGGTCACAAAGCGTGAACTTCCCCGGATATCCGGGGATCCTGCAGGCCGGGGATCCTGGAGGCTCCCTCGGCGTCAGGCCGAGGCCGTACGCCGACCGGCGAGCGGCGCCCACTGGCCCCGCGCGATCATGACTTCGCGCAGCAGGTCGGGGTGGTCCGTGATGATCGCGTCCACCCCGGCGTCGAGCAGGCGGTGCATGGTCGGCTGGTCGTTCACGGTCCACACGGCGACGCGGATGTCGAGGGCGTGGGCACGACGCACGATCCGCTCGGCATAGATCGGCACCCGCCCCAGCCGGAGCGGCACGTGGGCGAACGTTCCCGACGCGACCCGAGCCGGCGGTCGGGCATACGACCGCGAGGCGGCGATCAGGGTGGTGAGCGCCCGCCACCCCAACGCGGTCGTCACGTCCGGTACGGCCTGTTGCACCCGGAGCAGCCGGTTGGACCAGGCGCCGGCGATGCAGATGCGCCTGGCCCACGAGGGGTTCGCCGACAGCAGCGAGACCAGCGCGGCCCCGGACGCCTCGTCCTTGAGGTCGATCGCGAACCGTGTCTCGGGGAAGGAGGCCAGGGCCGAGGCCAGCGTCGGGATCGGCTCGCGCCCCCCGACCCGGATCCCCCGCAGCGACAGCACGGAATGGTCCGCGACCGCACCCGGCGCCCCCGTCACTCGCGTCAACGTCGCGTCGTGGAAGCACACCAGGGTGCCGTCGCTGGTCGTCTGGATGTCGGTCTCCAGGTAGCGCACCCCCAGCGCGGTGGCCCGCGCGAAGGTCGCCAGTGTGTTCTCGGGGCCGAGCGCCAGACCGCCACGGTGGGCGATCGCCAGCGGGCCGTGCTCCTCGCCGTACCTCATGGCCCCAGCATGGACGCCCGACGCCGCCGACGGGAAGCCAGCAGGCCCCGGATGGTCAGGAGTTCACGCAGCCTTCGTCCGCGGTCTGCTCCGGACACCTGCTGGTCACCCCGGTGCCCCACAATGCCCCCGTGCCGACCCCGCTGCCAGAACTCCTCGCGAGCGACCGCGCGCCGGCGCCTCGGACCCTGGTCGACGTCTTCCGCGAGGTCGTCGAGTTCTCCCCGCAGCGCCCGGCGGTCGACAGCGGTCTCTCGGTTCTCACGTACGCCGAGCTCGCCGAGGCCGCCGACCAGGTCGCGGGCGAGCTGTTCGAGATCGGGGTCCGGGTCGGCGACAAGATCGGGGTCCGCATCAAGTCCGGCACCACCGACCTCTATGTCGCCATCCTCGGCATCCTCTTCGCCGGCGCGGCCTACGTCCCGGTCGATGCCGACGACCCCGACGAGCGGGCGCGCGTGGTGTTCGAGGAGTCCCGCGCCGTCGCGGTGATCGGCAACGACCTGCGGATCGAGAGCCGGATCGCCCCCGAGCTGGCGCACTGGACGCCACCACATCCGACCACCGGCCCGACGGTCCACGACGATGCCTGGGTCATCTTCACCAGCGGCTCGACCGGCAGGCCCAAGGGCGTCGCCGTCACCCACCGCAACGCGGCCGCCTTCGTCGATGCCGAGTCGAGGATGTTCCTCGTCGATGAACCGATCGGCCCCGGCGACCGCGTGATGGCCGGTCTGAGCGTCGCCTTCGATGCGAGCTGCGAGGAGATGTGGCTGGCCTGGGCGTACGGCGCCTGCCTGGTGCCCGCGCCGAGATCGCTGGTGCGCAGCGGCGTGGACGTCGGGCCGTGGCTGGTCGCCAACGCGATCACCGTGGTCTCGACCGTGCCGACGCTGGTGGCCCTGTGGCCGCCGTCCTCGCTGGACCGGGTGCGGCTGCTGATCATGGGCGGCGAGGCCTGCCCGCCCGAGCTGGCCCAGCGGCTGCAGCGCGAGGGCCGCGAGGTGTGGAACACCTACGGCCCCACCGAGGCCACGGTCGTCGCCTGCGGCGCCCTGCTCGAGGGCACCGACCCGGTCCGGATCGGGCTGCCACTCGACGGTTGGGACCTCGCGGTCGTCGACGCGGAGGGCAACCCGGTCGCCGAGGGCGAGAGCGGCGAGCTGATCATCGGCGGGGTCGGGCTGGCCCGCTACCTCGACGAGGAACTGGACGCCGAGAGGTACGCCCCGATGCCCAGCCTGGGCTGGGAGCGCGCCTACCGCTCCGGCGACGTGGTCCGCAACGACCCGCGCGGGCTGGTTTTCGCGGGCCGGGCCGACGACCAGGTCAAGCTCGGAGGCCGCAGGATCGAGCTCGGCGAGATCGACGAGCAGCTGCTCCGCCTCCCCGGCGTCAAGCAGGCGGCGGCCGCGGTCAGGTCCACCAAGAGCGGCACCAAGCTGCTGGTCGGCTACCTCTGCGTCGGGGAGTCCTACGACCCGACCACCGCGCAGGAGCTGCTCCGCGTCCGCCTCCCCGCCGCCCTGGTGCCTCGCGTTGCGGTGCTCGACACGCTGCCCACGCGCACCAGCGGCAAGGTCGACCGCGACGCGCTGCCCTGGCCGCTGCCCAAGACCGCACGCGCCTCGGTCGGCCTCAACGACACCCAGCAGTGGGTGGCCGAGATCTGGGCCGACGTCCTGGGGGCCGACGTGACCGGCCCTGGGGACGACTTCTTCGCGTTCGGAGGCGGCTCCCTCACCGCGGCACAGGTGGTCAGCCGCATCCGGGATCGCTACCCCGAGGTCGTCGTCGGGGACGTCTACGCCAACCCCAGCATCGCCGCGCTCGCCGCCGCGCTCCCCGCGCTCGTCAGCAGCCAGGCCCCCAGCAACCGTGACGTCCGACCCTTGCCGCTGAAGAGCCAGGCCGGTCAGCTGATCGCGCTGATCCCGCTCCGTGCGCTCGCCGGCCTGCGCTGGCTGAGCTGGCTGCTCCTCGGCTCTGCGTTCGCCCGACCCGTCCTCGGCCTCGCCTGGCTGCCGACCGCGCCGGTGTGGGTGCTGATCCTGACCACCTGGTTCTTCCTGGTCCCGCCGGGGCGGATGACACTGGCGGCGCTGCTCGCCCGCGGCGTACTGCGTCCCCTCACACCCGGCCAGCACCCGCGCGGCGGCAAGATCCACCTCCGCATCTGGCTCGCCGAGCGCATCCAGGACGAGCTCGCCGCCACCTCGCTGGCCGGCGCTCCATGGTTCCCGTTCTACGCCCGCCTGCTCGGCAACGACATCGGCAAGGGCTCCGACCTGCACACCCTGCCGCCGGTCACCGGCCTCCTCACCCTCGGCAGCGGCGCGGCCGTCGAGCCCGAGGTCGACCTCGCCGGGCACTGGATCGACGGAGACGTCATCCACGTCGGCCCGATCTCGGTCGGCGCGCGCGCCCGCGTCGGTGCCCGTTGCACTCTCAGCCCCGGTGCCGCCGTCGGCAAGGACGCCGAGGTCGCCCCCGGGTCACTCGTGGAGGGCGTCGTGCCCGCCGGCGAGTTCTGGGCCGGCTCGCCCGCCGAACGCCGCCGCGCCGAGGCGCGCGGACCCTGGCAGGAAGCCCCGACGGGTCGCGTCGCCGCCACCGAGAAGGCCTGGCTCGGTCTGTACGGCGCCATGGCCGTCCTCATCGCCGCGCTGCCCGCCCTCGCCGTGCTCATCGGGGCGCTCGTGCTGCTGCCGGCCGTGCACGACGCGGGCGGCCTGGCCGACGCGGTGCGCAGCGCGCTGCCGTGGGTGCCGCTCGCGGCGCTGGTCGGCTACGGCACGCTCCTGGCCATGATCTGGGCGCTGGTCCGGATGCTCGCGGTCGGCATGCACGCCGGCTTCCACCGCGTCCGGTCCGGCACCGGCGTGCGGATCTGGAGCACCCTGCGCGTCCTCGACGAGGCGCGGAGGTGGCTGTTCCCGCTCTACGCCAGCGCCTTGACCCCCTGGTGGCTGCGGATGCTGGGCGCCCGCGTCGGCCCCGGCGTGGAGGCGTCGACGGTGCTGCTGATCCCGAAGTTCACCACCGTCGGCGAGCACGCCTTCCTCGCCGACGACACCCTCGTCGGCTGCTACGAGCTCGGGGGCGGCTGGATCCGGGTCGACCCGGTGAAGATCGGCAAGCGCGCGTTCGTCGGCAACTCCGGCATGGCCGCGCCCGGTCGCAAGGTGCCGAAGGAGTCGCTCGTCGCGGTGCTGTCCGCCGCGCCCGCGCGAGATGTGGCCAGGGCCGGATCGAGCTGGGTGGGCAGTCCGCCGACCCGCCTGCGGCGGACGCCCGCCAAGACCGACGACACCCGCACCTACGCGCCGCCGACCCGGCTCAAGGTCGCGCGCGGGCTCGTGGAGGCACTCCGGGTGCTGCCCCTGCTGCTGCTCGTGCTGTTGAACCTCGGGGTCGGGGTGACGCTCCTCGCGCTGGCGTCGCGGCACCCACTCCTCGCCGTACTCCTCGCCGGGCCGGTCCTGATCGCCGCCGGCCTCGTCGCTGCCCTCGTCACGGTGGCCGCCAAGTGGCTCCTGGTCGGCAGGCACAAGGTCGGCGACCACCCGCTGTGGTCGTCGTTCGTGTGGCGAAGCGAGCTCGCCGACACGTTCACCGAGGTCCTGGCCGCGCCGTGGTTCGCGGCGCCGGCGCAGGGGACGCTCGCCCTCAACATCTGGTTGCGGCTGCTCGGCGCCCGCATCGGGCGCGGGGTCTGGTGCGACTCGTACTGGTTGCCCGAGACCGACCTCGTCACGCTCGAGGACGGCGCGACGGTCAACCGGGGCTGCGTGGTGCAGACGCACCTGTTCCACGACCGCGTGCTCAGCATGGACACGGTGACGCTGAAGGCCGGTGCGACTCTGGGGCCGAACAGCGTTATCCTTCCCGCCGCGACGATTGGTCGGCACGCAACCGTGGGCCCGGTTTCTCTCGTGATGCGCGGGGAGGGCGTCCCTTCTCGCACCTGCTGGATCGGCAACCCGATCGGCCCTTGGGAGGCACCGTGAGCACTCAGTCCGAAACGTCGGGGCCCTACCTCCCCGACCATGGCGACGACTCGTTCGATGTCACCCACTACTCGCTGGGGCTCGGCTACAAGCTCATCGGCAACCGCCTCGACGGCGACGCGGTGCTCTCCTGCGTGGCGCGCACCGACACCACCTCGATCACCCTCGACCTTGCCGGCCTGCGCGTCGCGAAGGTGGTCCTCGACGGGTCACCCGTCCGTTGGCGACACCGTGGTTCGCGGCTGCGGATCCCGGCCCGGCTGTCCGCCGGCGAGGAGTTCGAGCTGCGCGTGAAGTACGCCGGAGCACCGGGCGTGCTCAAGGCACGCGACCTTGACGACGCCGGCTGGGAGGAGCTGACCGACGGCGTCATCGTCGCCGCGCAGCCGCACGGCGCCCCGACCTGGTTCCCGTGCAACGACCGCCCGAGCAACAAGGCGACCTATGCCATCACCATGGCGGCCCCGAGCGACTACTACGTCGCCATGAGTGGGCGCCTCACCGACCGGCACCGTCGCGGCTCCGTCACCGAGTGGACGTGGGAGATGTCGCAGCCGATGGCGACCTACCTCGCCACCGTGCAGATCGGCCGCTACGAGGAGCGCACGCTGGAGAACGGCGTCGTCGTGATCGCGCCACCGGACCTGGTGGGGGAGGGGTACGACGCGTCGTTCGGCCAGCAACCGGCGATGATGGCGTTCTTCGAGTCGGTGTTCGGGGACTACCCCTTCGACCAGTACACCGTCGTGGTCACCGACGACCCGCTCGAGATCCCGCTGGAGTCCCAGTCGCTGTCAACCTTCGGCCGCAACTTCGCCTCCGCCGACTGGGACGCCGTCCGGCTGGTCGCGCACGAGATGGCGCACCAATGGTTCGGCAACGCCGTGACCCTGCGCGAGTGGCACGACATCTGGCTGCACGAGGGCTTCGCCTGCTACGCGGAGTGGCTGTGGTCGGAGGAGTCCGGGCGCGAGAGTGCGGCCGCTCAGGCGGCCCACCACCACGCCAAGCTGGCCCAGCTCGACCAGGATCTGCTGCTCGCCGACCCCGGCCCGGCGCTGATGTTCGACGACCGGGTCTACAAGCGTGGCGCCCTGACGCTGCACGCCCTCCGCACGGTGGCCGGCGACCACGACTTCTTCGA
>NZ_JANPEO010000094.1:0-4969 GCF_031422975.1 Nocardioides sp.
ACCCAGACCATCCCGCCCATCGTCTGGGCGGAGCCGGCCTTGGCCTTGATCTTCTCGCGGAACGTGGTGTTGTCGTTCTCGGCCGGCTGCTCGACGCACTGTCCGTCGAAGTCGTACTTCCAACCGTGGTAGCCGCAGCGGATGCCGTCCTCGTGGACGATTCCGTAGGTCAGCGACGCGCGCCTGTGGGGGCATGCCTCGCCGATGATTCCGTACTTGCCGGCCGGGGTCTTGTAGAGCGTCCAGTTCTCGCCGAGCAACCGCACGGTCTTGCTGGGCTTGGTGTCGAAGTCCTGCTCGAACGCGATGGGGTACCAGTAGCGGCGGAGCAGTTCGCCCATCCGGGTGCCGGGTCCAACCCGGGTCATCTCTTCGTTCTGTTCAACAGTCAGCATCGATGTTTCTCCTTCTGCGTCTGGTGTTCGGGTGGCCCGGGAGCCGGATGAGAGCGGTCGCTCTCAGTCCAGCACCGTGACCTTCCCGGTGTTGCCGTCGACCCGGAGCATCTGCCCGGTCTTGATGCTCTTGGTCCCGAAGGCGGTCCCGGTCACAGCAGGGAGGCCGTACTCGCGACAGACGATGGCAGCGTGGCTCATCATGCCGCCGACGTCGGTGACGGTTGCCTTGATCTTCCCGAAAATCGGCGCCCAGGACGGTGCCGTCAGCGGCGCCACGAGGATCTCGCCGTCCTGGATCTCGCTGATCTGGTCGGCGGAGAAGATCACTCGTGCGGGGCCTTCGACCAGGCCAGGGGACGCCGCAAAACCGCTGAGCACGCCATCTTCTCCGTCCTCGCCCGAGTTGAGCCAGGCCGAGACCGAGTCAGACGTGATGCCCCAGAGCATGACCGTGAAGGGCTCGGTGACGACCTCCGGTGGGATACCAAGAGCTGGCGGCGGCGACCAGGCCTTAAGCGCCTTGTGAATGCCGTGGCGACGCTCGATCTCGGCGGGCCAGTAGCCCGGGCCGCGGGAGGGCGCACCGACCGCCCAGCCGGTGACCAGGTCCATGAGCACGTCGCCCAGCTCGGCTCGCTTGATCATGAACACGTCGTCGGCTTCCGCGATGAAGCCAGCCGTCTTGAGCACTCCGCCGAGGTCGCGCATCTTGCGCCAGAGCACCGAGTGGCCCCAATGCTCGACGTAGAAGTTGTGGTTCTCGACGTAGGGGAAGACGGTGCGCGACAGGCCCAGCTTGGCGTCGAAGACCTCGCGGTCCTCGTCGGAGTCGAGCAGCTCCCGGTATTCCGAGACGACCCGGTCGCGCTCGACGTGCAGAGCGGCCACCGGACGGTTGAGGTCGACACCCTCCTTGACCTTGGCGATGTAGTCGGTGATGTAGCTGATCGGCACCTCGATGTTCTCGATCCAGATCTTGTCCGAGTGGTAGAACCCCGATCCGGTGGAGAAGTTGAACCACGGTTCGGCCGACTTCTCCCACTCGGCGATCCAGCCACGGCCCTCCTCGTCAGCCTCCAGCTTGCCCCAGGTGGCAGCGACGTCGCTCGCCTGGAAACGGTCGTCGAGCCCGGAGCTCACCGCCAGTCGCGCAAGCCTCTTCAGCTCGTCATCGGGGCGGAAGAGGTCGACATCGACACCCGCGACCATCTTGGCAATGGCCAGGTCCGGGATTGAGGGGAACGCGGCCTTGCAGAACCCGAAGAAGTCCAGGTAGGCGGCGTACCCGAGGTTCAGGAACTCGAAGTGGTACTGCCACAGGGTGAGGCCGAGATCGAGGAGTCGGTGGTACGACGCGAGCAAGTCGTTGCCCGATCCCTTGCCGATCCCGGACGTGATGACCTCGATGTCCTCGAACTCCGGGAGCGAGGTGAAGCTGAGCTCGCTCATCTCCTTGATCAGGTCGCGGACCTTGACCAGCCAGTCGTCGTACAGGCGGTCCCAGTTGCCGAAGTAGAAGCCGGCCCGCTCCATGAACATCGGCACCCGGGCCTCGATCTCCTCCTCCGGTGCGGGAACGGGGCTCAGGTAGACATAGCCATTGAGGATGCGGAAGTCCACGCCGAGTGCTGGCGGGATCACGTAGTGGCGGGTGTTGTACTGGGAGAGCGAGATGAAGGCGAACTCGAGGAACGTGGTGTCCCACGGTGTCAGGGCCTCGGGCCAGTGCACGCCGTCGTGGAACCAGAAGCCGCCGTCCTCGTAGTCACGGCGCTCGTCGCAGAACAGCGAGGAGTGGGTGTAGAGCTGCTGCCAGCCTTCGGCGCCCGCGGGCGTCTCGATCTCGAAGGGACTGGGGAAACGATCGGCCATGAGGCACTCCTAGGTGTGAAGAGCAGTGAATGTCGATGTCTGATCACGCCGCCTGAATTCGCTCTGGGGCGGTGCTGACCCGAGTCAGGCGGGTTGCTTCCCCTTCCCGGCGTAGAGCGGGTTGACGAGGGTGTCGACGATCGAGGACACGAGATCTGCCTTCGCTCCGACGCTGTGATGCCGTTTGCTCCACACGGTCTCCGGTCGGGCCTGCAGCAAGACGGTGTCCTCACCCGCGGGGAGGTCGTCGTCCACGGCCCATTCGATGTCCTGGGGGCAGCCGTAGTGTTTCTCCGCCGCCCGGGCAAGCCTGGCGATCGCGATGATCTCCTCGTCGGTCACCGACGGCGTGGCGCTTCTTGCTCCACACCGTCTCGGGACGGGCCTGCAAGAGGACTACGTCCTCACCGGGCGGCAGGTCGTCGTCCAGGGCCCATTCGATGTCCTGCGGGCTGCCGTAGTGCTTCTCCGCCGCCCGCGCGAGCCTGGCAATGGTGAGGATCTCCACATCGGTGAGCGAGGGGGCGTTGACCTGGTCGTCGGGCAGCGCAACTCGCGTGACCCGCGGGTGGCTGGCCCCCTCCACCTCGGTCAGCAGGTGTGCATGGGTCTTCGGGCTGATCGTGCGGCGGTTGATCGTCCACATGACCTTGTCGATCAGGAAGTTGTCGGGCGTCACGTCGCCCGAGACCACCCCCTCGCCGAAGCCCCAGGCCGCGTCGATACAGATCCCGGAACGGTCACCGTTGGTCGGGTCGAGGGTGAAGGCGACACCCGCGGCGCGCGGGCGCACCATCTTCTGCACGGCCACGGCCATGTCCACCTTGTTGTGGTCGTAGCCCAGCTCGTGTCGATACATGATGGCGCGCCCGGTATAGAGGCTCGCCCAGCAGCGTCGGATCTTCTCGAGCACCTCGTCGATGCCGCAGACCCACAGATAGGTGTCGTGCTCACCCGCGAACGACGCATCGGGCGAGTCTTCGGCCGTGGACGAGGAACGGACCGCCACGGGCACATCCTCCACACCCGACAGGACGCAGAGGTCGGCGTACATCTGTCGGATCTCCGCCGCGTGCTCGTCCGGGATCTCCCAGGTCATGACAACTTCTCGTGCTTGGGCCGCGACGGCTTCCAGCGCTTCCTGAGGAATGTCCGTGAACTGGCCGAGCCCGCCGTCAACGATCTCGGTGATCCGATGTTTCGAACCGGCGACCTCCTTGGCGTCAACGAACACCTTGGTCGTCACCGCGAAGCCCGGTGGGACGGGGAGCCCTGCCTGCATCATGGTGCCGAGCGACGCGCACTTGCCTCCAACTTGGGGGTGGTACTCGGGTGCGAGGCTGCCGAACGGGATCGCGCTGGGGCACTCAGTCATGGCTTTCACTCCTGGAAGCGGGGGTCGGAGTTGGCGGGCAGGGCATCGAGGTCGGGGATCACGACCTCCTGGACGCGGTTGCGATAGAGCACGAGTGCGGTGGTCCCGCCGGCGACGATGCGCACCCGGACGAACTCGGTGTTGAACGGCTCGCCCGGGTCATAACCCATCGCAAGCGTCGCGAAGGCCCGGATTGGTCCGGAGTGCGTCGCGACCACGACGGTCTGGGCAGACGTCCTGGCATGCGCGTCGAGGATGCCGCGCCAGAAGCGACGTACGCACGAGACCGGGGGCTCGAAATACATCATCGGCATGGTGAGCCAGTGGGTGATCGGGTCGCCTCCGCCTTGTTGAACTCCCCAGAAGCGGTCGACGTCGACCAGCCAACCCGGACGCTCACCCAGGCCGACCCGCTCCAGCTTCTCGATCTCCCGGTGATAGAGCCGGAAGGCACTGGTCACATCCTTGGGACCCTCGGGCGTGGCGACCTCGAAGTTGCGGAAGTTGGGGTCGTCATGGAGTTCGCCGATGTCGGGCTTCCCCCGGCCGAAGAGTTCGACGTTGTCGAGCAGACCACGGCGCAGGTGCTCAGCTGTCTGCCGAGCCCGGTTCGTCGGCGCGCACAGCATCTCGACCTTCATGCCATCGGTGACTCTCCGGGCGAGTTCCTGGCCCCGCCGATGCGCCTGCCAGGAACCCAACGGGGTGAGGCCCGACTCCGACGAATAGCCCTGGGTCTCTCCGTGTCGGACGAGGTAGATGTCGCAGTCGATGTCGGCGACCTGCTCGCGCCGCTCCGGGATGATCTCCTTGGTGCGGGTCACCTCGGCCCAGGCACGAGAGGTGCCGATGACGTTGCCGTCGTACGTCACAGGCTCGCTGGTGTGGCCGCGATCGCGGAACTGACGTAGGTAGAGCGGGACCGATTCGTCCTGCTCAGCGGGTCCGGCCGGCGCCGGGCTGCGTCGCGACTGGTGTCGAGTGAGGTAGGCGGGTGCGTCCGGGCGCTCGGTGCGCGGCAACGACGACGCGCTGATGGGCTTCTCGATGGTCATCCCGGGCCTCAGCTGTGCACCGTGAGGAACTGCTGGTTGACGACGCCGTCGTAGTAGAACATCGCCCGCCCCATCTCGGCCTCGGTCCAGGTGATCGGCTCGGAGCCGGGGTCGACCCAGTAGCCGCCAGTGAACATCTCGTTGCGGTTGCCCACCGGGTCGAAGAAGTAGAGGCACTGGCCACGGGTCACGCCGTGCCGCGTGGGGTTCATCTCGATGTTGACACCGTGATAGACGCAGGCGTCCGCCGCGTTGCGCAGGTCGTTCCA
>NZ_JANPEO010000095.1:0-4170 GCF_031422975.1 Nocardioides sp.
GTCGGCCAGCTTGCGGGCCACGCGCCAGCGATCCGCTGCCTCGAGCTCGCGCTCGCGGGCCTTGCGTGCCTTGCAAAACGGGTTCAGCGCCATGCAACGACCCTAGTCCGGGGCCAGGATAACTACAGGTTTGTAGTTATCGCGGTCCGGTTGTTCCCCGGTGTTCGACGTGTTCTGATCAATCGTCACGCCAGCCACATCCGTCCCACAGATCACGGAGTCCGACGCCTCATGCGCCGCCTGTCCCTCGTCATCGCGATCGTCTTGGGTCTGTCGACGCTGGCCGCTCCTGTCGAGGCGAAGCGCAGGATCGAGGTCTTTCCGGTCACCGGCGCGGCCACGATCACGATCACGGGACACGGCTACGGGCACGGCCACGGGCTCTCGCAGTACGGCGCCGAAGGGGCCGCCCAGCAGGGGCTCACGTGGCAGCAGATCAGCGAGTTCTACTACCCGGGAACCTCATGGGGGGATCTCCGGGGCTCGATCAAGGTGTTGATCTCGGCCGACACCTCGAGCGACGTGCACGTGCTCGCCCAGCCGGGGCTGAGGGTGACGCGGCTCAATCCGGGCAAGACCTGGACGTTGCCGGTCATCGGGGCCAGGCGGTGGCGCCTGCAGCCCCGGGGGGCCACGACGCAGGTGCAGTACAAGAGATCGATCGGCTGGCAGACGTGGAAGTCGTTCGCCGGCGAGGCGGAGTTCTCGGCCGCCTCGAAGCGGATCGCGCTGGTCAAGAACGGCACGACGTCGACGTACCGAGGACGGCTGCGCTCGGCGATGCCGACGGCCGGTTCCGGGGTGCGTGACACCGTCAACATCCTCAGCCTCGAGCAGTACCTGCGCGGCGTCGTCCCGCTCGAGATCCCGGCGCTGTGGAGCCCGGATGCCGTGAGCGCCCAGGCGGTCGCGGCCCGGACGTACGCCGCGGCCGAGCGCTCGCACCCGAACGCCCCGCACTACGAGATCTGCGACACCAGCGCCTGCCAGGTCTACGGCGGCTACGACGTCGAGCACCCCAGCGCCACGTCCGCGGTCAAGGCCACGGCACACCAGGGGCTGATGTTCGAGGGTCGGGCGGCGTTCACCCAGTTCTCCGCGAGCAGCGGTGGCTGGACCTCCTCGGGCTCGACGCCCTACCTCGTCGCGAAGGAGGACCCCTACGACGCGTGGTCCGGCAACAAGGTGCACACCTGGACGCTCGACGTGGACGACGCGACGCTCGAGCAGCACTACCCGGGCATCGGGGACCTGACGTCGATCGAGATCGCGAGCCGCGACGGCAACGGCGAGTGGGGCGGCCGGGTGGTGGCGATGACGTTGGTGGGCACTGCCGGCCGCGCCGACATCAGCGGCGACACCCTGCGCACCGTGCTGGGCCTCAGGTCGTCGTGGTTCACCTTCACGGTGACGCCGCTGGCGGCCCGGGCCCCGCGCTAGCCGAGCACCAGCACCAGGTCGCCGCCCTCCACCGCCTGCGTGCCAGGTACGGCGACGCGCGTGACCGTGCCGGCGCGGTGTGCCGTGATCGAGGCCTCCATCTTCATCGCCTCGATCGTCGCCACGGTCTGGCCGGCCTCGACCGTGTCGCCCTCGGCCACCCCGACGGAGACGACACCGTCGAACGGTGCGGCGACGTGCCCGCCGTTGGTGGTGTCGGCCTTCTCCGCTGCCGCGACCGCGGCCGCGACGCCGCGATCGCGGATGGCGACCGGGCGGAGCTGGCCGTTGATCGTGCACATGACCGTGCGGATGCCCCGCTCGTCCGGCTCGCCGATGGCCTCCAGTCCGATCAGCAGCGTCTTGCCCTCGCCGAGGGAGACCGAGTGCTCCTCGCCCGCACGCAGGCCGTAGAGGTAGTCCAGGGTGCGTAGCGCCGACACGTCGCCGTACGTCTCCCGCGACTCGCGGAAGTCCTTGGTCGGGCCGGGGAACAGCAGCTCGTTGAGGGTGCCGCGCCGATCGGCGGCGAGCCCGGCCGACTGCTCGCCGGTCAGGGTGGCCGCGGGTGGCTTCCAGGTGCGGCCCGCGAGCGCCTTGGTGCGGAACGGCTCGGGCCAGCCGCCGGGAGGATCGCCCAGCTCGCCGTTGAGGAAGCCGATGACGGAGTCGGGGATGTCGAAGCCGGCCGGGTCCTCCTCGAAGTCGCGCGGATCGGCGCCGACCGCGACCAGGTGCAACGCGAGGTCGCCGACCACCTTGGAGGAGGGCGTCACCTTGACGACGTTGCCGAGGATGTCGTTGGCCGCGGCATACATGTCCTCGACCTGCTCGAACTTCTCGCCCAGGCCCAGCGCGATCGCCTGCTGGCGCAGGTTGGAGAGCTGGCCGCCGGGGATCTCGTGCCGGTAGACGCGGCCGGTCGGTGCCGGCAGTCCCGACTCGAACGGCGCGTAGACACGGCGGATCGCCTCCCAGTAGGGCTCGAGCGCGTTGACGTGGGCCAGCGACAGCCCGGACTCGCGCGCGCTGTGGTCGGTCGCGGAGACCAGCGCGGAGAGCGGTGGCTGCGAGGTCGTGCCGGCCATCGAGGCGCAGGCGGCGTCGACGGCGTCCACGCCCGACTCGATGGCCGCCAGCAGGGTCGCGAGCTGGCCGCCCGGGGTGTCGTGGGTGTGGAGGTGGACCGGCAGGTCGAACTCCGTGCGCAGCGCGGTCACCAGGGTGCGAGCCGCCGGCGCCCGAAGCAGACCGGCCATGTCCTTGATGGCGATGACGTGTGCGCCGGCGTCCACGATGCGCTCGGCCAGCTTCAGGTAGTAGTCGAGCGTGTAGAGCCGCTCCTCGGGGTTGGACAGGTCGCCGGTGTAGCAGAGCGCGACCTCGGCCACGGTCGAGCCGGTGGCCCGGACGGCCTCGATCGCGGGGCGCATCTGCTCGACGTCGTTGAGCGCGTCGAAGATCCGGAACACGTCGATGCCGGTCGCTGCGGCCTCCTGCACGAAGGCCTCGGTCACCTCGGTGGGGTACGGCGTGTAGCCGACCGTGTTCCGGCCGCGCAGCAGCATCTGCAGGCAGATGTTGGGCACCGACTGACGCAGCTGGGCCAGCCGCTCCCACGGGTCCTCGGCGAGGAAGCGCAACGCGACGTCGTACGTCGCACCGCCCCATGCCTCCAGGGACCACAGCTGTGGCGTGGTGCGGGCCACGTGTCCGGCGACCGCCACCAGGTCCCGGGTGCGCACCCGGGTCGCGAGCAGCGACTGGTGCGCGTCGCGGAACGTCGTGTCGGTGACGGCCACGCTGTTCTGCGCGCGAAGCCTCCGGGCGAACTCCTCGGGACCCACCTGGAGCAGGAGCTGGCGGGTGCCGTCGGGGGCCGGGACGTCGAGCCTGACGTCGGGCAGCTTGGTGACCGGGTCGATCGTGACCGGCGCCGGACCGTACGGCTGGTTGACGGTGACGTCGGCCAGGTAGGTCAGCAGCTTGCTGCTGCGGTCGCCGGAGGCGCGGGCCGAGAGCAGGTGTGGGTGGGTCTCGATGAACGACGTGGTGACGCGACCGGCGGCGAAGTCGGGATCATCGAGCACGGCCTGGAGGAACGCGATGTTGGTGGACACGCCCCGGATGCGGAACTCGGCGACCGCTCGTCGGGCCTTCTCGACGGCCTTGTCGAAGGTCCGGCCACGGCAGGTCAGCTTGGCCAGCATCGAGTCGAAGTGCGCGCTGACCTCTGCTCCGGTGTAGGTCGTGCCACCGTCGATGCGCACGCCGGCGCCGCCGGGGGAGCGGTAGGTCGTGATCTTGCCGGTGTCGGGGCGGAAGCCGTTGGCGGGGTCCTCGGTGGTGATCCGACACTGCAGGGCGGCGCCCCGGATGCTGACCGTCTCCTGGGAGAGGCCGAGATCGGCCAGGGTGGCGCCGGCCGCGATCAGGATCTGCGACTGCACGAGGTCGACGTCGGTGATCTCCTCGGTGACGGTGTGCTCGACCTGGATGCGGGGGTTCATCTCGATGAACACGTAGTTGCCTGCGGGGTCGAGGAGGAACTCGACAGTGCCGGCGTTGCGGTAGCCGATCTCGGTGGCGAAGCGCACCGCATCGGCGCACATGCGGTCGCGGAGCTCGGGGTCGAGGTTGGGAGCGGGCGCGATCTCGATGACCTTCTGGTGGCGTCGCTGCACCGAGCAGTCGCGCTCGAAGAGGTGGATCACGTTGCCCTCGCCATCG
>NZ_JANPEO010000096.1:0-5039 GCF_031422975.1 Nocardioides sp.
TCGCCGGCGGCACCGAGGCAGCGATCCACCCCCTGCCGATGGCCGCCTTCGCCAACATGATGGCGCTGTCGAAGAATGCCGGCGACCCGACGACCGTGTCACGCCCGTGGGACACCGGGCGCGACGGCTTCGTGCTGGGTGAGGGTTCGGGTGTCCTGGTCCTGGAGTCCGAGGAGCACGCGCGCGCTCGTGGCGCACGCGTCTACGCCGAGGTCCTGGGAGCCGGCATCACCGCCGACGCCCACGACATCGCCCAGCCCGACCCCGAGGGTCGCGGCGGCACGCGGGCCATCAAGATGGCGCTGCGCGAGGGCGACGTGGACCCCTCCAGCGTGGTGCACGTCAACGCCCACGCCACGTCGACCCCCAAGGGCGACATCGCCGAGGGCCTGATGCTCCACACCGTCCTCGGCTCGCACGTCGACCGCTGCGTGGTCACGAGCACCAAGTCGATGACCGGCCACCTCCTCGGCGGCGCCGGTGCGCTCGAGGCCATCGCGACAGTGATGGCCCTCAAGGACCGCACCAGCCCCCCGACCATCAACCTCGACAACCTGGACCCGGCGGTCGAGCTCGACATCCCGACCGAGGCCCGGGCACTGCCCGACGGCGACATCGCCGCGCTCAACAACTCCTTCGGCTTCGGCGGCGCCAACGTCGCCGTCGCCTTCGGGAGTGCCTGATGACCACAACGGCCGACGTCGCCGCGCCGGCCAAGCCGGCCAGGCTGCCTCGCGACCAGGACCCCCGCAACCCGGTCCATCGCCTCACGGCGCTCTTCGACCAGGACAGCCTGCAGCTGCTGACCGAGGACGACGACTCCGGGATGCTGGCGGCCATCGGCCGGGTCCACGGCACCACCGTCGTGGCCTTCTGCAGTGACGCCACGGTCATGGGCGGCGCGATGGGCGACGTCGGTTGTCGCGTCGTCGTCGACGCCTATCACCGCGCCATCACCGACGGCGTACCCATCATCGGCTTGTGGCACTCCGGCGGCGCCCGGCTGGCCGAGGGCGTCCTGTCCCTGCACGCCGTGGGGCGGATCTTCCAGGTGATGACCCAGGCCTCCGGCAAGATCCCCCAGATCTCGGTGGTGCTCGGCCCGGCCGCCGGCGGTGCTGCCTACGGTCCGGCGCTCACCGACGTGGTGATCCTCGGCCCCGCAGGCCGCATCTTCGTCACCGGCCCGGACGTCGTCCGCTCCGTGACCGGTGAGGATGTGGACATGCTGCGGCTCGGCGGTCCCGAGCCCCACGGCCGCAGGTCCGGCGTCGTCCACATCCTCACCGATTCAGAGCGCGAGGCGCTCGACCGTGCCCGGATCGTCGCCTCGCTCCTGGGGGCCCAGGGCAGCCTCGACCAGGACTCGGTCGAGGACCGCGACCTCGCCGCCATCCTGCCCGAGTCCAAGAAGCGTGCCTACGACGTGCACCCGCTCGTCGAGGCGGTCCTCGACGACGGCACCATGCAGGAGCTGCACGCCCGCTGGGCCCCCAACATCGTCACCGCTCTGGGACGCTTCGGCGCGCGCACGGTCGGCGTCGTGGCCAACAACCCGCTCCGCCTGGGTGGCTGCCTGGACTCCCTGTCCGCGGAGAAGGCCTCCCGCTTCGTGCGCATGTGCGATGCGTTCGGCGTGCCCCTCATCGTGCTGGTCGACGTCCCCGGCTACCTTCCGGGCGTCGGGCAGGAGTGGGACGGGGTCGTACGCCGCGGCGCGAAGCTGCTGCACGCGTTCGGCGAGTGCGTGGTGCCCCGCGTGACACTGGTGACCCGCAAGACCTACGGCGGTGCCTACATCGCCATGAACGCCCGGTCGCTCGGCGCGACCCGGGTCCTGGCCTGGCCCGGTGCCGAGGTCGCGGTGATGGGCGCGACCGCGGCCGTCCGGATCCTGCACCGGCGCAAGCTCGCCGAGGTCTCCCCCGAGATCCGTCCTCGCGTCGAGGCCGAGCTCGCCGCCGAGCACGAGCGGATCGCCGGAGGGGTGGACAAGGCCGTCGAGATCGGTGTCGTCGACGAGGTCGTCGAGCCGTCTCGCACGCGCACCGCCATCGCCGCGGCCTTCCGCCACGAGATCGACACCTCGGGCGTGCACCGAGGACAGCACGGCAACATCCCGCTGTAGGCCTGGAGCACATCGGGCGAGGGCGGGCATAACGCCAGGGCGCTACCTGCGTTGGTGAATGTGTCCGTGGTCACTCGCGAAGGGACGACTGATGCGCCCACCACTCACCCTGCGGCTCGCCGCGGGGCTGTCGGCTGTCGCAACGAGCATCTCCCTGGCCGGACCGGTCCATGCGCTCGCGACGGACGATGTCGTCGGCGGCACGACATCGGCGCCCAGCGGCCTGCTGCGGAGGGGCTGCCACACCTACGCGTACAGCTACGCCGTGCAGGTCCCGACGCAGGACTGGGCCCTGGAGGTCTCCATCGTCGACCGGCGCGGCCACGGGGTGGCCTCGTTCGCCTACATCGGGCCCTACGACGAGGTGGCTGAGACCACACCGTTCCGGCTCTGCCGCGCCGCCACGGTGCCCGGCAGGTTCCGGATCCGCTCGACGCTGAACTGGTACGACGACCCGATGACGCCCATCCCGGCCCCGATGTCGGTCACGCGTTTCCGGCTGGCGCGCTCCTGACGGCGGGAGCCACGGTCGCGGCCGCGATGGCGGTGGTGGCGGGAACGGCCAGCACCAGACCGATCGCCGAGGCCAGAGTCCGTGCGACCTCCTCGGCAATCGCCTCGTCACTGAGTATGTCGATCAGCGGCCGGTCGTAGAGCGAGATCAACAGCATGGTGGCGACCGCGGTGCCGGCGTAGGCGAAGACGATCGTGTAGATCGTGGAGGCGATGTGGTCGCGTCCGATCCGCATGCCCGACGCGAAGATCTGGCGCCGCGTCAGGTGCGGCGCGGCCTCGCGCAGCTCCCACACCGATGAACTCTGGGTGATGGTCACGTCGTTGAGGACGCCCAGGCCGGCGACGATCACCGCACAGGTGAGCAGTCCCCTGAAGTCGAGCTGGTCGGCCTGGTTGCGCAGCAGGAGACTCGACTCGTCGCCCAGCCCGCTGAGCCGTGCCGTGTGAATCGCGACGAGACCGATCCCCGCCGTGATGAGGAGTCCGATCAGGGTGCCGGCCAATGCGGTCGACGTCCGCACCGAGGGACCGTGGGCGAGGTAGAGGACCACGTACATGATGGCGGTCGACCCCACCTGCGCCACGGGCAGTCCTGACTCTCAGGCCAGCAGAGCGGGCTGCATGATGTAGACGATCACCAGCCCGGCGACGACCAGGCCCAGGATCGCCAACAGGCCCCGGAGCCGGGCGATGAGCGCGACCACGAGCAGGAAGCCGAGAGTCAGCCACCCCAGCGGCGGCTTCCGATCGACACCCACCCAGCCGTAGTCGGGCTCCTGCGAGCCCTCCTGCGGGACCGCGACCAGCGTGGCCCGGTCCCCGACCTGGAGTGCCTCCACGACCCCCGGGCGCACGCGCAGCTCCGTCACGGTGCCGCCATCGCCGTCGAGTCGAATGTCGACGTCGTCGCAGACGTCGGGGAAGTCGGTGGAGTCCTCGGTGACGACCGGGCAGGCCTCGCCCACTCGGAGCACCTCACCGTCGGGATAGCTCACGCCCGCGGCGGAGTACGGCGTCGGCGGCCGTCCGCCGCTCGGCCACAGCACCCCCACACCGACCAGGGTCGCGACGGCGGTCAGCGCCAGCACGATCAGCAGCAGCCGCGTGACCGGGCCGGAGGTGCGCACGTCGACCGAGCGGTGCGAGTGACCGTGCGAGTGACCGTGACCCACTGAGCGGTCAGACCACCTGGTGCAGCCAGCGGACCGGCGCACCCTCACCGGCGTGACGGAACGTCTCCAGCTCGTCGTCCCACGGCTTTCCCAGCAGCTTGTCGATCTCGTTGAGCAGCGTGGTGTCGCCCAGGGCGGCCTTGACGACGGCGGCCTTGAGCCGATCCTCGGGGATCATGATGTCGCCGTGCAGGCCGGTGACGGCGTGGTAGACGCCGAGCTCGGGTGTGTAGGAGAACCGGGTGCCCTCGCTGGCGCTGCTCGGCTCCTCGGTGATCTCGAACCGGAGGTGGTTCCAGCCGCGGAGCGCCGAGGCAACCGTCGCGGCGGATCCCACCGACCCGACCCACGACAGCTCGGCGCGGTAGCTGCCCGGCTGAGCGGGCTGCGGGATCCAGTCAAGGCTCACGGCCACGCCGAGCACTCCGCCCACGGCCCACTCGATGTGAGGGCAGAGAGCAGAGGGCGCTGAGTGCACGTACAGGATGCCCCGGGTCCCGGCGATATCCGGGCGGGCGTGAGTGCTTGTGGTCACCGTGACCTCCTTGAAGTTCCGACGCTGAGATGCGCCTTCCCCAGCGGTCTGTGCGACGGTTTCAAGGATGTGAAGTGACACGTATGTGATTAGGGCTCCATTGTGACCCATGGGACCTGAGTTTGCCAATGGGACAGGCTAGGAAACTGTCTTCGTGTCGCGGCGGGGTCCGAGGGCCAGGATCGAGGAGAGGACGTCTCGGGCGACGCCGAGTCCGCCGAGGTGGCTCTCGCCGTCGATCACGGTCATGGACGCGTCGGGCAGCCGGTCCACTCAATGCTGGCCGTGCGCGAACGGCACGATGTGGTCGGCGTCGCCGTGCCACCAGCGCACCGGCACCCGGACGTCGGAGAGGGCGAAGCCCCAGTCGCGCGTGAAGAGGATGAGGTCGGCCAGCGGGGCGCTCATCTGCCTGCGCGAGCCGCTGAGGAGGTCGTCGAGGAACATCGCCTTGAACTCCGGTCGGGCGAGCAGGTTCTTGTCCCCCGACGGCTGCAGTGCGCCGTACAGGTCGAGGACCGGCCCGGCCAGCGGACGCACGATCCTGATGGCCTGGGTCAGGGCGAGTCCGACCGGGACCCGCATCGGCGTGAGGACGGGCTCACACGCCACCGCGAGCTGCAGGAGCCCGCCCTTGGCCGCATCGGGGCCCTGGGTCGGCGCCACACCGCCGAGCACCGCCGCCGCG